>CAZUHD010000016.1:0-23888 GCA_964620415.1 uncultured Clostridium sp. | reverse complement strand
ATGAGTTAACATCTAAAAATTTAAAATTAGAAAGAGATAGAGAACAAGAAGAATATAATTATAAAATAAAAAGAGAAAGAGAAATAAATAATAATAATTGGGAAGATGAAAAAATAAAAAGGGAAAGTGAACTTGCAAAAAAAGAATCAAATGCTCAAGAGATTTTAAATGAAGCAGAGGAAAAACAAAAATATATTAAAGAACTAGAGGAAAAGGTAAGTGAAATTCCTACACTTTTAGAAAAAGAATATGCTAGAGGCAGAAAAGAAGCAAGTAGTGAAATTGAAAAAGAGAACAAATATGCTACGGAATTACTAAAAAAAGATTTCCAGAATACAATAGATAGACAAAATGATAAAATAGAGAGTTTACAAGAAGATGTTAAAAAATGTAATGTAGAAAAAGAAACATTACAAAATAAATTGGATCAAGCTTATCTTCAAATAAAGGATATGGCAACAAAAACAGTTGAATCTGCTGGAAGATTAAAAATTATAGGAAATACTAGTAATGCAGATATAAAAAATGCGTAAGTAACTTTAAATAGGTAAAACATAGTAAAAGAGGGAAATAAAAACCCTCTTTAATTATGCTAAATTTTCCTACTAAATTGTAACTTTTTTCTTAAATAAAATTTTTAATAAAACTAGATTTTATAAAAATAGTATGTTAATATATAAATATATATTTAGTTTCTTAGCTTAAATTTTATTCAAATAGTCTAGAAAGTAAAATTCGCGATTCGAGGTGATGAATACAGCTATTCAGGATAAGAAGTATTTCACTTATTAAGTTATCATGAATATGAAATTTCAAATGGTAAATAATAAAAAAGAAAGAAGGTAAAATACTATGTCAAAATTTAAAGAAACCGAATTGAGCGATAATCTAAAAGAATTTGAAAATAAGTGTAATATAGAAATAGAATTTGAAAAAAGTCTAAGTGGAAAATTAAAACTAGAGGATGCAACTATTATATATAATAATAAAGATGGATTTATTAATATAGAAAATGAAAAAACAAAACTTAAAGTTAACACAACATTAGTATACAGATACGAAAAGGAAAAAGATATAATTTATATAGATTTAGACTGTGTTATGTTAAAAGTAAGAAAAATATTATAAAAAAACAAGCACGACTTGGGAGAAAATCCAAATCGTGCTTGTTTTTAATGTATAGAACAGTATTCTATATTATTATCTTTTAAAAAATATTCTAAATATATATCTTTACAATTAGGTGTTGCTATTTTGCCTGACTCTTTACAAATATTATAACTTATTACATCTTTTGA
Source organism: uncultured Clostridium sp. (assembly GCA_964620415.1). Classification (GTDB taxonomy): domain Bacteria; phylum Bacillota; class Clostridia; order TANB77; family CAG-508; genus CAG-269. The sequence continues at coordinate 22,590 of CAZUHD010000016.1, read as the reverse complement.
TATACTAAACTTTGCAGCTGGAAGATTTTGATGAATTTTTTTCATAACATTTGACCATATTAATCCAGCAGGGTTTGTTTTTAAATCAGTTTCTATAGTTTCATTTAAATCAAAACCGTACCAAGATACAGCTGTGTAATAAGGTGTAAAGCCACAAAGCCATCTATCATAATTGTCATTTGTTGTGCCAGTTTTTGCAGCAACATCCATATTAGGTATTTTACAATAGGTTGCAGTACCATCTGAGCCATTTACTGGTTCTGTTAATATTTGCTGTAAAATACATGCAACATCTTTAGATACTACTTGTTTTTTAGTTTGCCTAGATTTTATTACTGTTTTTCCAGATTTGGATGTAATTTTAGTATAAAAAGTTGGTTCAATATATTTACCGGTTATTTGCAATTGTGGTATAACCTCCTGCAAGTTCCATTGGAGAAATACCTTGATCTAAGCCACCTAGAGCTAAAGATAAGTTTACATCTTTTTCTGTTAATGAACTTATTCCCATTTCTTTTAGATATTTAATTGAAACATCAGCTCCAATAAGTTCCATAACTTTAACAAAAGGTATGTTTTGTGAGGACTCAGTAGCCTCTCTTAAAGTAATAGGACCTTTATAAATTTCATCGTAATTTGTAGGATTCCATATATCACCATTATAATTTGTAAAAGTGGTAGGAACATCATCAAAGATTGAAGCATTAGTAACAATTTTTTCATTAAGAGCAGGGAGTAGAACTGCTAAAGGTTTTATACTTGATCCTGTTTGTCTTTTCATTTGAGTACTCCTATTAAATACCCTTGAACTTGTTTTTTCACCTAAACCTCCAGAAGAAGCTATAACATAACCTGTTTGATTATCTATTATAACCATTGCTGCTTGTGCATTTGCATCTTCATTTACAGAAGGAAGAATATACTCATCTTTTTTAAATTCTTCTTCTACACAATCTTGTATTTCTCTATTTTCAGTGCTATATACATTTGATCCAGATAAATAAAAGAAATTAGTTGCAAAATCTTGAGGAATAAATTTTTGGCTTGACATATCTGAAATTATTTCACTTATTAAAGCATCTGTGTGATATGAATATATTGTATTATTAGTAGTAATTTCTCCTTTACTAAATTTCATATTATCTTTTACTTCTGAATATGCACCATCATATTCAGTTTGAGAAATATAGCCTAATTCTAGCATTTTATTTAAAACTGTTATTGTTCTATTTCTAATTTTTTCACTTCTATCATTTTCTGTAAATGGATTATAAGTATTTGGAGCATTATTAATACCTGCTATAAAAGCACATTCTGCTAAACTTAAGTCTTCTAAATTTTTATTAAAATAGTAGGTTGCTGCCATATCTACTCCATAAATATTAGGACCTGTGTAAATAATGTTTAAATATGCTTCTAAAATTTCTTCTTTTGAGAAAAATATTTCTAAAGTCCAAGCATAAAACCATTCCTTTATTTTTCTATTAATTGTGTTAGAATCATCTCCTGTAAGGTTTTTTACTAATTGCTGTGTTATTGTGCTTCCACCAAAAGAAGAAGTGCCCATTTTAGTTATATATGAAAGTATTGCAGCTCCTGTCCTTTTTATATCAACTCCATGGTGGGTATAAAAACGTTGATCTTCTATTGCTATATATGCGTTTACTAATTGTTTTGGTATATTAGAAAAAGATACATTTTTCCTATTCCTTTCTGCTCCAATTTCAGCAATTAGGTTTTTGCTTGAATCATATACAATAGAAGGGGAATTGTTAAACATCTCTTTTGCTAAGGTTTTAAATATATATAGTTTAAATACCAAAAATGTAATTCCCATTATTAGTGATAATAGAAAAACAAAAATAAATAGTTTAATAAGAAAACTTTTAAATGTATTCCTCTTTTTTGTTTTTTTCTTTTTCTTTTTCTTTACATTATCTACATTTTTTTGTTTCATTAAAAAGTACCTTTCTTTAATGCGTTTTATTCATTATTTTTTTCAGGTAAAATAGTTTTAGCCCAAATTCCTAATCCGAATATCGTAAGCAAAAGAGTAATTATTGAACCAAGGATTGGTACTAAAGTTATAAGTTTATATATAAGTGCTAATACTGCAATAAATAATACTGTGGTTAAAGTTTCTTTTATTTTTAATTTATCTTTATATTTATCAGCCAAATACCTTGAAAGAGATATTATAGTCGTGCCACAAGCTATTAGTAATAATATTATATATAAAAGAAGCATTATAACAAATAAAGTAAGTGCAGGTTTCATTAATATGCTTGGTAAAATTAAGCATCCAATTAATAAAGTTAAAATAAATAAAATTGGAGCAGCAATGAAGATAATAGTACCAAACAATGCACATTTTCCAATATTATTTACAAATAATTTGGAATCTGTTACAAATTTTGCTTTAAAGAGCTTGTATACCATAAATAAGATTAAAACAATAATAATATATGACATTATATCAAATGCAATTTGAGGAAACGTTGTTTTTTTATCTTCATTTTCATCTGAAGAAACAGCAGTATAATTTATATCTCCAGAAATTACGTCATCATTGATTTGAGCTTCGCTTGTAGCTGAATATGATAGATTTCCATTTATATGACAGTCGTCAGATAATGTCATATTTTCTGATGAACAATAAGCATTTCTAGAAACTGTTCCATTAATAGTTAAATTTTGAGAACTTACAAATAAATCATAAGATAATTTTGCATTTTTATCAAAAGTAAAGTCATCTGATAATGCGTATATATTTGTATCAATTATTCCCATGATATTTATTTTTGGTGAAAAAGCAAATAAAGATGCTTTAATTTCGCCACTTTCAGAAATAGTAAGATTTTTAGAATATACAAATACATTTCCATATAAAGTAGAATTTATAGTAGCATTACCTGATGTAAAAATAAATGTATCTCCATATACATCTTCATCAATGCTTACATCATCTGTTCCAAAATAAGCAAAATTTTCTTTTGTCTCTGTGTCTTTTACTTCTTTTACTTCTGTGGGATTATCGGCTTCAATAGTACTAATTCCATATGGATCATCTGATTCTTGATTTTCTGAAGATTCAGACTGGATTAGATTTGTATTTATTTCTACAGCTTTAGATATGTTATTAATACTACAAATTATTCCCAATACAATAAGCAGTATTAATGATTTTTTTAAAATGTTTTTCATAAACATTTACCTCCTTAAAATTAAAATTTATTTTAATATATAATTTTTTTATATAGATGTCAAGTTGAATTTTTAGCATTTTTGTAATATAATCTTATATTGTTAGGAGAAATGTATGAAAAATATTAAGAATTATAATATAGATGAATTAAAACAAGAATTTATTAATATGGGTGAAAAGCCATATAGAGCTGAGCAGGTATTTAAATGGATTTATCAAGATAATGTAACATCATTTGATGAAATGACAAATTTATCCTTAGATTTAAGGGAAAAGCTAAAACAAAATTATACTTTATGTATATATAAAATATTAAAAAAACAAGTTGCTTCTGATGGAACGATTAAATATTTATTTGATATTTTAGATGGAAATGCAATTGAAACAGTTTTAATGAAATATCATCATGGATATAGTTTATGCATTTCTTCTCAAATTGGATGTAAAATGGGTTGTAAATTTTGTGCATCTACTGGAATTGCTTTTGTAAGAAGCTTAAGTTCAGGTGAAATTATAGAGCAACTTTTAGCAGTAGAAAGAGATGAAAACATTAAAATCTCAAATGTCGTTTTTATGGGAATAGGGGAACCTCTTGATAATTATGATAATGTTGTAAATGCAATTAGAATAATTAACAATCCAAAAGGTATAGGAATTGGAGCAAGGCATATTAGCCTTTCAACAAGTGGACTTGTTCCAGGAATATATAAACTTGCAGAAGAAAATATACAATGTACTTTGTCAATTTCATTACATAGTACAACAGATGAAAAAAGAAGTAAAATGATGCCTATTAATAATAAATATAATATAAGTGAATTATTACAAGCATGCAGGGATTATATTTCTAAAACAAATAGAAGAGTGTCTTTTGAGTATGCTTTAGCAAAAAACACAAATGATAACTTAGATGATGCAAAAGAACTTGTTAAATTATTAAAAGGAATGCTTTGCCATGTCAATTTAATTCCAATAAATAAGATAGAAAATGGTGCGTTTTCCAAGAGTTCAAATGAAAATATTCTTAAGTTTAGAGATTATTTAAATGACCACGGCATTGTTGCAACTGTAAGACGTGAACTAGGTTCAGATATAGATGCAGCCTGTGGTCAATTAAGAAGAAAAAGCTTGAAAAGTAAATAATTCATTTATATTTCGAAGCCTTTTTCTGAAATCTCTATTATTTTGTTAAATAAAACTAAAATGGCTTTTATGCCTTGCATAGTTTATTTTCTAAATTTAATAGTTTCTTTAAACTAAGTACAAAATTTAACAATTCACTAACAAAAATTGATGCAATAAATCCTTTTATTCCAAATAATGGAACAAAGAAAAATATAAAACCAATACTTACTAATATATCAATAATATTAATAAATAGAACATTTACCTGTGCATCTAATCCTTTTAAAATGCTGTCTACAATAATATCAACATACATAAAAGGTATTAAAGGTGCAAACATTTTTATATATGTTCCGACTGTTACATCATGGTAAATTGCAATCCCTAAACTATTTCCAAATATCAAAAATATTATAGTTAATATACTAGCAAATAAAAATGAGCCAATTACTAATCCATTTGTATATTTTTTTATCTTTACATAATCATTCTTCACATAATATCTTGAGAACTCAGGAATAAGAAGCCCTGCTACAGCATTTAAAAAAGTAGCAGGGAACATAACTATAGGCATTGCCATACCTGTTATTGTTCCATATTCTGCTAATGCTTTTTCACACTCTAGTCCATTTTTCTCTAAACTTGTAGGAATTATAAGTTGTTTTACAGTAGAAAGTCCAGAACGTATATATGAAGTTAAAGCAACAGGCATTAGTATTCTAAAAATCCTATGTAAAAATGATTGTTTTGTCTTTACATAATCTTTCTCAATATGATGATTTAAATCTAATACAAATACAATAATATTATATGAAAAAGAAACAACTTCAGAAAGCACATCCCCTAATATTAATGCAAAGCAAATACACTCAATTCTACCTGTTGGAAGGTAAAATTTAAGCAATAATATTGTTATAATAATTTTAGCAACATATTCTAAAAAATTTGCGATAACAGACTTGTAAATTCTTCTTACAGCTGTAAAATACCCAGAAATACTAGCCGAAATAGCAATCATAGGAAGAGCAACAGATATTAAGTATACAATAGAAGAACCTACTTTATCATGGAAGCATTTTTGCACAATAAAAGAACTGTTTATGGAAAAAAATATTCCTGCTAAGCTTCCAAATATTAAGCTTACCATTATACATTTAATTATAGATTTTTTTATTCCATAATTATTTGAAAAAGCAAGTTCTTCTGAAACTAAACGTGTAGATGTAATATTAATGCCTGATGCAGCAAGTGTTATTCCAAATGTATATGTTGTCATAATTAATTGGAAAACTCCCAAAGCTTCTCTGTCTATTTGATTAGAAACATATATATTAAAAATAAGCCTTATTATCTGTAAAACAAAAGAGCTACCTACCATAAGAAGCGAGTTAAGTAAAAAAACTTTAAATCTTTTCATGATAGAATAATATTAACTCTACTGCAAAAAAAGAACTTTTATTTTTATAATTTTTCTAAAAATTTTCTCTGAGTTTTATAAGAAGAATGTACATATTGGTTTAATGTAATATTTACATTAGAATGTCCCAAAATGGTACTTAGAGATTTTATATCCATTCCAGTTCCAACACAATTTGTTGCAAAAGTATGTCTTAAAATATGAAAATTATATGGTCTTATTTTACATTTTCTTAGTATCTCTTTAAATATATTTTGATAGGTTCTTGGTTCTATAAAATTATACTTTGAACCTGTCAAAAGAAAATCCTCATCATTGTATTTTTTCTTTAATGGATTTAAAATATTACATATTTTTTTTGAAATTGGAATATCTCTTATTGAATTTGTTGTTTTAGGAGAATCTATCATTACTGTTGATTTCTTTTCTTCAGAATTATACATTCTCTGCATTGTACAAGTTATATGTAAAATTTGCTTATCTAAATCAATATTTTTCCATTTCAAGGCACAAATTTCTCCTATTCGTAAGCCAGTATTTAAACATACAACTATTCCTAATGCCCTTAAAGAGTTTTCACTGATGCAATAATTTTCAAGTCTACTTTTTTCTCTATTGCTTAAAATTTCCAAAAGATTTTTATTAGTTTTAGGGGAATTTAAATTATCTAATGTAAATTTGTAATGGTAATTATCTTCTGCATAATGTAATATACTCTTAAGAAGACTCGTAATATTTTTGATATTCTTAGAAGATAAATTTTCCTTTGTTAATTTTGAAACAAATAAATTAAAATCGTACTTTCTCAAGGTCTTTAGTTTTTTATTTCCAAACTCTGGTATTAGATATTTATTAATTGAACATAAATATCTATAATACGTAGATTCCTTAATAGACATTTTTTTCTGGTTTAACCATTCATTTGCAGCTTCATTAAAATAAATTATTTGTTTTTTTAAAATTATAAATATTTTTTATTTTACTAATTAAATACATTTTTTATCATCCTTTCTAAATACAATAGTATCACAAAATTGTGCATAAAACGTGTATACAATTAGAATTAAATATAAAATTTTATAAATTTTGTTTACGTCGCATTTTATAGATTCTACAAATATTACAGTCAGTACAAATATTTATTCTTTTTTCAAATATAAGTTTTAAAGTTTCTATAAATTCACCTTCATCTTCATCAATTAAATGAATATAGATCTTTTGTGGTAACAAATTTAATAAAGTATTAAGAATAATATCATAAGAAGAAAAAGTAATATCAGATAAATATTTTGCCCTAAGGATACCTGTGTCAGTTTTTATAATATTTTTGTTTTTATCTAATAATATAGGATTGTTTTTACAATAAATCAAATGTATTATATCGATGTTACTTTCTTCTGAACTAATATATAGCCTTAAAAGAGATACAAATTCATCATATTCTTTTTCAATTAAATACTCACTTATACCGTTCTTCAATGATGTTTTCTAATTCGTTTATATATTCCTTTATTCTAAAGGTCACAAAACCTTGTAGATAGAGAATTTTTTGATTTTCTAAGAAGTTATAAAAAATATTAAATAATATATCTTCTTTTCTGGTAAAATCATCAAAATTAAAACTGATATTGTTTTCAATAATATCTAATATCTCTTTTTTTTCAATAGAATCAAAGTAAAAATATTCATGTTGTAATATTTTATTTATAATTTTTTTTTCATAGATTTCAAAAACTAAAAAAACAAGGATATGTGATATAGCACTTAAAAAAGCTTCTGTATTTTGTCCTGTGTAATGTATAAAAATATTGTTATATATCTTGAATTTATGAATTGAACAATAAGTATTTTCCAAATGCGTATTATTTAAGGTTTCAAGAATATATGATGCTGCTTTGAGATTATTTGTTTTAATACATATTGTTTTCATCACATAAACTCCTTTCTTAAATAATAATTATTATCTACTGAAATAACACAAGATATACATTATATTATGAAAAAGACTTTAAATAAGTTATTGATATTTTTATTTTATTGTAGTAAAATGTGTTCGTAAGAATTAAAAGTAGAGGGAAGATAATGAGAAAAAAATGGCAATATAATCAAAATAAAAATGATGATAAAATTAAAAAGTTTGAAGAAAAATTTAAATTAAATAAATTAATTTCTACAATACTCGTAAATAGAGGAGTAACAGAGGATAATGTAGATGTATTTTTGAATCCAACAAGGCATGATTTCCATGATCCATTTGAAATGCCTGATATGGAAAAAGCAGTAAATAGAATTATAAATGCTATCAAAAATAATGAAAAAACAATGATTTATGGCGATTACGATGTAGATGGAATAACAAGTACAACTGTTTTAAAAAGCTTTTTAAAAGATAGAGGATTAGAAACTTCATCTTATATTCCTAATAGATTAGAAGAAGGTTATGGGTTAAATAAGTCTGCGATTGAAAAAATTGCAAAAGAAAACTTTACACTTATGATAACTGTTGATTGTGGAATTACTGCTATAGATGAAATTGAACTTGCTAAAACTTTAGGGATGGATGTTATAGTAACAGATCACCATGAACCTGCAAATAATTTACCAAATACTATTGCTGTAGTAGATTGTAAAAGGAAAGATAATTTATATCCTTTCAGAGATCTTGCTGGAGTTGGAGTTGTTTTTAAACTTATACAAGCTATTAGCATAAAACTAAATTTAAATGAAACAGAATATTTAAAATATTTAGATATTGTATCTGTTGGAACCATTTCTGATATAGTACCTTTGATAGATGAAAATAGGGTAATTACTAAATTAGGTTTAAAGTTAGTTAATTGTACTAAAAATATAGGATTAAGAGCTATATTAAATGATGCATCTTTTTCTAAAATAGATTCAGCTGCAATTTCTTTTGGTATAGCTCCAAAAATAAATGCTTGTGGAAGAATGGGATTAGCTAATAAAGCTTTAGATTTATTATTAGAAACAGATGTAAGTAAGGCAACTGAAATTGCAAGTGAAATTAGACAATATAATAATAAAAGACAATTAGAAGAAAATAAGATTTTTGAAGAAGCAAATAATGAAATCAAAGAAAAAAATTTAGAAAATTTACCTGCGATTGTTTTAGGTGGGAATAATTGGCATAGTGGAGTAATTGGTATAGTTGCATCTAAAATTACAGAAATTTATTACAAACCATCTATATTAGTATGTTTTAATGATGAAAGTGATATAGGAAAAGGCTCTGGAAGAAGTATAGTAGGCTTTGATTTACATCTTGCACTGATGAAGTGTAAAGATTATTTAGAAGGATTTGGCGGTCACAGTATGGCTGTTGGTGTGACCGTAAAAAAAGACCAATTTGAAAACTTTAGAAACAAATTTTTAACTTTAGTAAAAGAAGAGATCCCACCTAATCTAGTTCCTATTTTAAATATAGATGCTGTTATTAATATAGATGAAATAACAAAACAAATGGTGGAAAGCTTATCTTTATTAGAACCATTTGGAGAAGCTAATCAGGTACCAATATTTGCTTTTAAAAATCTAAAAATTGATTCTATACGAAGCCTGTCAGATGGTAAACATTTAAAGCTTGTTTTAAAAAGTAATAATAATAATTATATAAATGTAATTGGTTTTAATTTTGGAGAGATAGCATCAGAATACAAAATAGGTGATAGGGTAGATGTAGTGGGTAGTTTAGAAATTAATTCATTTAACGGCAATGATTCAATACAAATTAATTTAAAAGATATAATGAAAACAATTTAGGTGGGAGGGATGAATTATGAGCCAAACATTAGAAATTACAATAGATGATGTAATAAGTAAGAAAAAAGAAACAACTAAAAGAGTAGATTCAAAACTTATAATGAAAGCTTTTAATTTAGCAAACGAAAAACATAAAGGCCAGAAAAGAGTTTCTGGAGAGCCTTATATAATTCATCCTTTAAATGTAGCTTATATACTAGCTTCTATTGGATTAGATGATGCAAGCATATGTGCTGCTCTTTTACATGATGTGGTAGAAGATACAGATATTACAAATGACGATTTGAAAGAACTTTTTGGGACCGAAATTGCTGAAATGGTTGCAGGGGTTACTAAATTAAATACCTTACAATTTGCAACTGTAGAAGAAAAACAAGTAGAAAACTACAGAAGAATGTTTTTAGCAATGGGAAAAGATATAAGAGTTATATTGATAAAACTTGCTGATAGACTTCATAATATGAGAACATTAAAATTTCTAGCTAGAGATAGACAAATAGCTAATGCTAAAGAAACTTTAGACTTGTATGCTCCACTTGCTAATAGACTTGGTTTATATAGTATTAAAGCAGAATTAGAGGATTTAAGCTTAAAATATCTTTACCCCGAGGAATATCGTGAATTAGTAGAAGGTATTAATAAGAAAAAAGATGAACGTTTACAATTTCTTGAAAAAATCATGAATGATATTAGAGCAGAACTAAAAAAGCAAAGGATTGATGCCGAAGTAACAGGGCGTGCGAAGCATTTTTATTCTATTTATAGAAAAATGCAAAGGGATAATTCTACTTTAGATCAAATATATGACTTATTTGCTATGAGAATAATTGTTAATTCTGTAAAAGACTGTTATGCTGCACTAGGAATTGTTCATGAGATGTATAGTCCAATGCCGGGAAGATTTAAGGATTATATAGCAGTTCCTAAACCTAATATGTATCAGTCAATACATACGACTTTACTTGGAGAAAAAGGCGTTCCTTTTGAAGTTCAAATTCGTACATGGGACATGCACAGAGTTGCAGAATATGGTATCGCAGCACATTGGGCATATAAAGAAGCGAATTTTCTTGGTAAAGGAAAGAAAAATGTTGTTGTTTCTGAAGATAGACTTGCATGGCTTCGTGAAAGTTTAGAGTGGCAACAGGAAATGCAAGACCCAGAACAGTTTTTGGACAATTTGAAAAAAGAACTCTTTGAAGATGAGGTGTATGTATTTACACCAAATGGAGACATAAAAGTATTACCTAAAGGTAGTATTCCAATAGACTTTGCATATGCGATTCATGCCGAAATTGGAAATCATATGACAGGTTGTAAAATTAACAGCAAGATGATGCCAATAATTACACCTTTAAAAAATGGCGACATTGTAGAAATTATAACTTCTGATAACTCAAGAGGTCCTAGTTTAGATTGGCTTAAATTTGTAAAGAGTACATCTGCTAAAACTAAAATTAATAGCTGGTTTAAAAAAGAGAAAAAGACTGAAAACATTGAAAAAGGTAAAGAACTAATTGAAAAAGAACTAAAAAGAGTTGGAATTTCTTACGAAAACATCTTTAAAACAGAATATATAAATGCAATGCTAAGTAGATATAAGTATAAAGATTTAGACGACATGTACTTAGCAGTTGGCTTTGGTGCTAATACTGCAACTAAGGTTATAGCTCGTATGCTAATAGAATATAGAAAAGACAATCAAGATGAGGGATTAGAAGAAAAAATTGAAGAACTTGAAAAAGCAAAACCAGAAAGAAATGTAAAGCCATCTAGCAATGGAATTATTGTTAAAGGAATTGATAATTGCTTAGTAAAAATTTCCAAATGTTGCAATCCGCTTCCAGGAGATGAAATAATAGGGTATATCACAAAGGGAAGAGGAGTATCAATACATAGAAAAGACTGTATTAATGTAAAAGATTTACTTAAAGAAGAAAATAGAATTATTGATGTTTCTTGGGTTGAAGAAAAACAAGCTTCATATGATGTAGATATTGAAGTATATGCAAATGATAGAAATGGCTTACTTTCTGATATAATAAAAGAGATTGGAACTACTAAGACGAATTTAGTTGCTGTAAATGCAAAAGCAGGAAAAGATAGAGTAGCTATTGTAGAAATCACTTTAGAAATAAAAAATTTAGATGAATTAAATACAATTTTAAAATTATTGCGTAAAGTAGACAGTGTATATGAAGTAAAAAGAAAGAAGGTTTAAAATGATACTAAAGAGGCTTAAAATAAATACTTGGGTTGCAGATCCTACGAATTGCTATATTGTTTTTGATAAAGACTCAAATGAAACAATGGTCGTAGATCCAGGAGGAGAAGTAGATAAGATTATAGAAATGTTAAATATACTTGGTGGAAAGTTAAAATATATTTATTTAACACACTGCCACGGAGACCATATATCAGGTGTTCCAGAGCTAAAAAGTAAGATGGGAGGAAAAGTTTTAATCCATAGAGAAGATAGTGAAGGACTAAATAATCCTGAATTAAATCTAACTGAGATTATGGATGGAATTCTTGAATTAGAGCCAGATTCAAGAGTAAATGATGGCGATCTAATTCACATTGGAAATCTAGAATTTGAAGTATTACATACACCTCGGACATACAAAAGGTAGTAGCTCACTTTATTTAGCAAGCAAAAAACTTGTCTTTTCAGGAGATACGCTTTTTAGAGGGGCATGGGGAAGAACAGATTTACCAACATCGGATTTTGATCAAATAATTAATTCTATTGTAAGTAAATTATTAGTATTACCAGATGATACAATAGTTTATCCAGGACACGGTAAATCTACGATGATAGGTAATGAAAAACCTATTTATCTTGAATTAAAACCTTCAAAAATATAATATAAAGTTACGGAAGTAAAATTTTTTACTTCTGTTTTTTGTTCTAAAAAGAAAATACTCTGAATATAATTATTTATAGTAAGAGGAGGAATAAACTATGGTAGTAGAAGATAAAAAAAATACTGTACTTAATGGAACTGTACAAAACTTAATTTTAGAAAACAGAAACAAATTAAGCATTTCAGGAGTAAAAGATGTTTTAAGCTTTGATGATCAAGTTGTGATAATGGAAACAGAACTGGGTATGTTAACTGTAAAAGGAGATAATTTAAAAATAAACAAATTAAGCATAGATACATCTGAGGTAATTGTAGAAGGGGACATTAGTAACTTAGGCTATAATGATCATACTAAAAAAGAACAAGACGGAGGGCTATTTAGTAAGATTTTTAAATAATTAGTTTAGGAGAGATTTAGTTGGCTATTAATCAAGCATATTTATTTTTAATTTTTACTTTAAATGGAATATTAATAGGTTTTTTATTTGACTTTTTTAGAATACTCAGAAAGAGTTTTAAAACGACAAATTTTATAACCTATGTTGAGGATATTATTTTTTGGATATTAACAGGACTTAGTATCATCTTTTTTATGTATAATTTTTCAGATGGAAACCTAAGATTATTTATATTTCTGGGGTTAGGCTTTGGTATTATTTTGTATATGCTTACTTTAAGTAGAGCAATAATTAAAATATCAGTATCTATTATTAATTTCTTTGTGAAAATAATAAAGAAAACTATTGATATTTGTAAGATACCTTGTAAGTTTATTTATAAATTAATATTAAAACCAATACATTTTTTATTTTCTAAATTTCAAAAAAATTCAAAAAATTTTAAAATTTTTAGAGGAAAATGTAAACAAATGGAGAAAAATAATATAGAAGTAAGATAATTATAGGAAGATGATACATATGAATAATAAAAAAGTTACTTTATTGAAAAAAATTATTTTGATAGTTGTTAGTGTTTATGCAGTAATAACTGTTATAAATCAACAAAAAACATTAAATACATATAAAAATCAAAAGATTTCTTTAGATGCTCAAATTTCAGAAGCTACTGAATACCAAAAACAGTTAAATGAAGAAAAAGATAATATTAATTCTTCTGAATACATTGAAGCTGTTGCAAGAGAAAAACTAGATATGTATTTACCAAATGAAAGAGTATATATAGATAATGAAAATTAGTAAATCCTTAAAAATAGAGTTTAAGGATTTTTACATTGTAGATTTATAAATTTTTCCATTTATTAACTATTCCATCAAAATTATACATTTTTGTTTTTGGACTTGAAGTAAATGTTATTGTCTCAAATAAAATAAATTTATAATTTTATCTTAAAAGACTTTTATTTTTTACTTCACAAATTGTAAATTTTGTGATATAATAGTTTCCAGTTAGTTAAAAATTTTTTAAGTCTTTAAAAAATCCCAACAAAAATAATTAAATAAAAAGGAGAATTGCAATGCCAGAATTAGAAAAATTGACTTTATTAGAACTCAAAAAATTAGCTAAAGAAAACAATATTAGGAATATTTCAAAACTTAATAAAGATGAACTTATTGAAGTTTTAAAAAGCATTGAAAACAATAGCTTTGAAGAAAATGAAGAAGAGGATTTTGATAATATTGAAGATGAAGAAGAAAATTCAGAAGCAGAAACTCGTCGCTATGATGCTGCTGATGATGAAGTAGAACTTGAAGAACAAAATACTGTAGCATATCAAGTAAACAATGAAGAAGATGAAATAACAGAAGGTATTCTTGAAGTTTTACCTGATGGATATGGATTTTTAAGAGGAGATAATTATTTATCAAGTACTAAAGATGTTTATATATCTCCAATTCAAATTAGAAGATTTAGACTTGTAACAGGTGATTTAGTAAAGGGAATTTCAAGATGCAAAGAGGGAGAAAAATTTCCATCTTTAATATTTGTTGGAGAAGTAAATGGAGAACACCCTGAAAAAGCCCTTAAAAGAACAAGATTTGAAGATTTAACTCCAATTTATCCTAATGAAAGATTACGTTTGGAAACTGTTCCTTCAAATTATGCAACAAGAATGATTGATATAATTTCACCTATTGGAAAAGGACAAAGAGGCTTGATAGTTGCTCAACCTAAAGCAGGTAAAACGACACTACTTAAGGAAATTGCAAACAGTATCTCAACAAATAATCCCGAATGTGAACTTATAATGTTACTTATTGATGAAAGACCAGAGGAAGTTACAGATATGCAACGTTCTATAAAAGGACAAGTTGTTTATTCAACTTTTGATGAATTACCAGAACATCATGCAAAGGTAGCAGAAATGGTAATTGAAAGAGCTAAAAGATTGGTTGAACAAAATAAAGATGTTGTTATTTTGCTTGATAGTATTACTAGACTTGCAAGAGCATATAATTTAGTTGTTCCATCTTCTGGAAGAACTTTATCTGGAGGTATTGATCCAGCTTCTTTACATAAACCTAAAAAATTCTTTGGCGCAGCACGTAACATAGAAAATGGTGGTAGTTTAACTATTTTAGCAACTGCATTAACTGAAACTGGAAGCAGAATGGATGATGTTATATTTGAAGAATTTAAAGGTACAGGTAATATGGAAGTACTTCTTGATAGAACTCTTGCTGAAAAGCGTATTTTCCCTGCAATAGATATGAACAGATCAAACACAAGGAAGGAAGAATTATTACTAGATAAGTCAGAGCTAGAAACAGCAGCTTTAATTAGAAAAGCTATGCACAATATGTCTTCAGCAGAAAGTACAGAGGAAATTTTGAAAGTTATAAAAGCAACTAATAACAACCGTGAATTCTTAAAGAAAGTTAATTTTGCTTTAGAAAGATATAAAGACTAATACATAAATAAGAAAAGGGAGGAAATTTATAATCCTTCCTTTTACAGTATTATATTAAAATCAAAAAAGTTACCTAATTATAAAGGCGCATAATGAAAATGCTACTAGATGAAGATCGGGTGGTGGATGTTAAGAAATATGGAGATGTAAAATGATTAAAGATAATTTATTACAAGTGCTTCATGAAAAGGAGAAATACAATGTATAGAATATTTTGCGAAAGCTATGAAAACTATATAAGATTATTTGACAAAGAAAGTTATAGATTAGCAATAGCAGAAGATTTTGAATTATTGACAAATGTAAGAAAATATGAGGAAGAAAAGCTTAAAGAAAGTATCTCATATAAAAAAATATCTGATTTATTAAATTATATGAAAGAAAATATAGACAGATTTCCAAGGACGAAAGCTTTTTTATGGATGCTAGATGCGCGAAACATGAAACCGGAGAAATTTAATATAGTAAATAAAGAGGATTTAGAAGAACAAACAAAACTTATAAATTCATTTTTGAAATTAGCATATTGGTATTAGTCTTTCTTGAAAAAGTTTAAAAAATATGATAAATATATATGGTATATAGCTTAATTAAATATACAAGGGGAAATGTTATAATGAGTAATGAAATTACAGTAAAACTTATTTGTAGTATTGGGGAAATTTGTGAGATATTAAAGAATAAGGGCTTTAAAATGATAGAAAATTATTTTATGGATGATACATATTTTATACCAAAAAAACTTGATATACAAAATATGAAAAGTAGAGAAATATTAAATAATGCAATAATTTTAAGAGATATTTATGAAACGATACCTAAAAAACAGGTTGTAAAATTAACTTATAAAAATAAAAAGTTTAATGAAAAAGGGAACATAGAAAGCCAAAGTAAAGTAGACTGTATAGTACAAGATGCCAAATCAGGGAGAGCTTTTATTGAAGCAATAGGATATAAGGAATTAATGGAAATTAAAGAAGAGGGAAGAGTATTCCAAAAAGGAAATTTTAAGCTTATAGTAAAAGACGTTATAAATGGTGATAATTTAATTGAAGTAGAAAATATAGATGGAAATAATGAATATGACACTATAGATAAATTAATTATGAAAATCAATGAATTACATATTCCTATTCAAACAGATAATTATTTTGTTAAAAAAGCTGAAATAGAATTAAATAAATTATTATAAGAGGTGTTTGTAAATGAGCGATACAAATTTAAATTTATATAAAGTATTTTGTGTGGTAGCTGAATCAAAAAATTATAAAGAAGCAAGTGAAAAACTATATCTTACAGAGTCAACGATTAGTTCTCACATTAAAAATTTAGAAAAAACCTTGGATTTAACTTTGTTTTTTAGAGAAAGAGATGGATTGATTTTAACAAGTGCAGGAAAAGAATTATATGATTCTATTAATGATAAAATTAAAGATATTGAATTTGCTGAAGATGCTCTAATTCAAAATCATGATATTTCTAAAGCAAAGATAACAATAGGCTGCCCTTCTCATATTTCAATATCATATTTAGCAAAATGTATAACTAAAGCAAAACGAGATTATCCTAATTTAAGGATAGATATAATTGGAGCTCAAGACTATAATGGCTTGATACAGCTTTTAGAAAAACACGTCGTAGATTTTGTAATTATTGATATGCTGCCTTTGAATGTAAAAAATGAAATTAATGTAAAACAATTAAAAAAGATTAACAATATTTTTATATATAAAGAGCCTTTAAAGATAAAAGATATAAAGGAATTAGAAAATTATAAATATATATTAAATTATAAAGATTCAACATCTACTAGAGAGCTGTTTGAAGTATTACAAAAGAATAATGTAAAAATTAATGCAGAAATACAATCTGATATTACTGAGATGAGAATAGAAGAAGTAAAAGAAGGACAAGGAATAGGATATGTGATGACCGATTCTGCACAAGATGCAATAAAGAATAAAGAAGTATATGAAGTACAAGTTCCTATTAAGCTACCGGCTATTGAGATTAATCTAATTTATATGGAAAAGTACCTAACTAAGATTGATAAGATATTTATAAAAAAATATTTATAATCTCAAGTTAAACACTTTTAAAACAGTAAAAAATTCCTATGCTTTGAAATACAATCATTTGGAGCTTTTAGGCATATAAAAATTTTTTCGTACATTTTTTTTTATATTATAAGAATGTTATTAAAATGTTGATATATACATCTTAAAAATATTTTTTATTAAATTATATTAAAATAAAAAAATAGTCAATACTTATTTTAGAATTGTAAAGAAAATGATGAAATGTTGTAAAATGTATGTAAAATGTACGCATATTTTAATACTAAAAAGACAACAAGAATTGAACGAAGAACAATATAAACAACTTCCTGAAGACGAAAAAATAAATATTTATTTGATACTGCAAAAGCAGCTGGTGTTGAAAATTATGCTAAATTTAATGATGCTGGATATATAGGCTTATATAATGAAACTGCTAAACAAATTAAAGCAAGAAAAAAGTAAAAAAAGAATGAACAAATATTAGATTATATGGGTAGTGCTGAGCTTGGTGCTAATATATTCCGTATTCAAAAATATAAGGAGATTTAAAATGACACTAAACAATGTAATTACTGAAATAAAAAAATAATAAATAGAATAGATTTTGAAAAGCACTTCAATTGGTTTATTGATAAATTTAATTTTATAGATAAATCCAAAGATTTAAATAATAATAAAATAAATGGCATGCATCCTATACGTCCCCAAAAAGGCGACATTTATTTAATTGAATTTGGTCAAAATGTAGGTAATGAATTGAACGATATTCATATGGGAATTATAATTCAAAATTCTGCTAAAAATCTTGTTTCAAGTACTGTGGTTGTTATTCCAATATCAAGTTCAAAAAAATTATATGACACTCATGAAAAAATACTTGCTACAGATATTAAATCTGGTAAATTAGATAAATTGCCTTCTAAAGCAAAAACTGAACAAATTACTTGCGTTGACAAAGCTAGACTTATTCATAAAATTGCTGAATTAACACCTGATTTTATGAATAAATTAGAAAATCGTTTACTTAAAAATCTAGATATAAAAATATAAAGGGTAGACTTTTTCTACCCTAAATCATCCATACACAAGATGTTAAATTATTGTAGTTTATTACAGTGTATGCAAACTCCACCTAGCGTGGAAAATATATTGTTAAATATATTTTAGCATATTATATTTAACTTGTCAAATTTTTGACAATATTATTTTATGTAAATAATATAAATATATACTAATTTTATAAAAACGGATAATGTGTTTCATTTTTTGCGGAACGACACACATTATCCCAAGATGAGAATAGAAGAAGTAAAAGAAGGACAAGGAATAGGATATGTGATGATCGATTCTGCACAAGATGCAATGAAGAATAAAGAAGTATATGAAGTACAAGTTCCTATTGAGCTGCCAGCTGTTGAGATTAATCTAATTTATATGGAAAAGTACCTAACTAAAATTGATAAGATATTTATAAAAAAATATTTATAATAAATATTATTAAGAACATTTGGAAATCAAGTGTTCTCCCGAGTTTGCCACTTTATGCAAGTAAAAACACCCTTCAAAGCCAGACTATGACTGGGTTTCATGGATTTTAAGAGTTGATTTTTATTGTAGTCATATACGTATTTTCCGTAATTATTGCTACATCTAACTTTGAGTGCATTTTTCGTTTAATAAAAAAATTCATGTAGGTATATAAATATAGGCATATACAAAAATCGTACAAATACTAGCTTTCGGCCATTAAATTTACCATTTTCTGGTAAAAATTCACAACGCAAGTGGCAAACTCGGGTTTTAGCATATTATATTTAACTTGTCAAATTTTTGACAATATTATTTTATGTAAATAATATAAATATATACTAATTTTATAAAAACGGATAATGTGTTTCATTTTTTGCGGAACGACACACATTATCCCAAGATGAGAATAGAAGAAGTAAAAGAAGGACAAGGAATAGGATATGTGATGATCGATTCTGCACAAGATGCAATGAAGAATAAAGAAGTATATGAAGTACAAGTTCCTATTGAGCTGCCAGCTGTTGAGATTAATCTAATTTATATGGAAAAGTACCTAACTAAAATTGATAAGATATTTATAAAAAATATTTATAATAAATATTATTAAGAACATTTGGAAATCAAGTGTTCTTTTTCTTTGATAAAATCTAATCTAGTTACGATTTTTTGAGATGTACTTATAGCAGAATTTGAGGTATAATAAATTATATTAAAAAATAGGAAGGATTAAATTAAATGAAAAAACAAAAAGTTTGTTGGAAAATTACAACTAAATGCAATCAAAATTGTAAATATTGTTTTGGATTTTCTAATATAAAGGAATTATCTTATAGTGATAATGAAAAAGTTTTAAATAATTTAATAAGAAATGGAGTAACTAATATAACATGGACAGGGGGAGAAGCGGTACTTTATCCAGATTTTAATAAACTACTAAAACAGGCAAAAGAAAAGGGCATACATAATAAATTAGTTACAAATGGGATTTTTTTATCTCAAAATGATAATGAATATACAGAAGAGATTTTAGATAATCTTGAATATTTAAATTTATCAATTGACTCGGTTTCAAATGATGTAAATATTGAGCTTGGTAAAGAAAACCATCATTTTGAATTAATAAAAAAATTACTAGATAAGACAATAAATAAAAATTTAAAAATAAATATAAATACGGTTGTTAGTAAGAAAAACATTGATAAATTGAATGAATTAGGTGAATTTTTAAATAAATATCAAATTGACAAATGGAAGTTTTTAAAGTTTATGCCTATAAGAGAAAGAGCTGTAAAAAATAAAGATTTATTTGAAGTAACTGAATCAGAAGTAAAAGAAGCTGTAAAATCAATAAAAAAATTTGAAAATATAAGGATTACACAATATAAAAATCAAGATGAATTTGAAAAAAGTATTGTTATTTTACCAAATGCAGATATAATAAAAACTGAAAAGGGAATTGATAAACATTTAGGTAATGCTTTAGAGCAAGATATTATTAATTGGAATGGAAATAAGATAAAGAAAATTAGAACTATAATATCTTTTGATGACTTAAATGTTGTAAATACTATTGAAAACTATTTAAAAAACTTGGATTTTGTTGAAGTAGTTGCAAAAACTGTAAATGGAAAAGATACATATCAGAAAATATTAGAATTACAACCAGAGATGGTATTTGCTAAATTTGATATGTCTGATATGAATGGTATTGATTTAATAGATAATGTAAAACAGAAATTACCAGACAATGTTCCTGTATTTAATATTTTCTCTGAAAAATTATCTGATGATGAAATAGATAAAGCTTATGGAATTGCTGGAACTAAGTTAAATGCATTAGTTAATGAGGAAGACTTAGAAAAAATAGCAGAAATACTAAAAAAATACAAAGAATATAAAGAATATAAAAATATATAAAATATATAAAGAATCAAGAAATAAAATTTTAGAATAAACATTTTCTAAAAAATCATTTCTTGATTTTTTTGTGTATGTAAATATGATACTACTACTTCTAAAAATGCTTTAGGAGTTATGTTTTTCCCAGGTTCAAATATCTTTACAAGTTTATGATTTTGTAATTTATCTTTACATCTATTTAAATCATGTAGTGAGTTTCTGATTGAGCTTCTTATTGATTCTGTTGGTATTCCGTTATGCCTTCCGAGATAATAATTCTAATACTATGTCAAAGTTATCTAGTAAGTATGGGTAATTATAACATTCATATATTGCTTCTTTTAATAGTTCTGTTTGAAATGATCCTACAATTATTCTCATACTAAAAAGTAATTTATTTAAGGTACTTTCATCAATAGAATCGTAATTGTTTTGTGCCTTTATCTCATGAACTGTATCTGCAACTTCTTCATAATCTAAAGGCTTATATAAAAATTTATATATTTTTGCGGTATTAACAAAGGATAATTGTTCTTTTTCAGAATTTATAGTTAAAATAATATTATTATTTTTTCTTTCATGAATTGTATTTGATAATCTATCAACTATTTCAGTAGATTTTATATCGCTGAAATGAGAATTTAAAATCAGTATATCTGCTTTAGCTTTATTGTATGTGTCTAATGTATCAATCCCTGTATTTGCAGAGAGGGTTTTTATATTTAAGTCGGAGCTTGAAAGATACTTACAGCAACCTATTGTTTCATCGGTATTCTCATCAGCAACAAGAACCTTTACCATTCTATTTTGCCTCCATTTAAAAATTTATCTATATTATATCACTAAAATTATGTAAACACAATAGAAAATTAAAATTTAAAGTAAAAAAGTTTACCGTTTTCAACCTTTTTTGTCCTTTTATTAATGTTTAATCATGTTTTTAACTCTTTATTTCCGAAAATTTCCTTTTTGAACATAGAAATGCAAAATGGGTTTATAATGCAGCTAATTTAATCAAAGTCTTAAAAGGAGGATAAAGAAATTTACGGCAAATCCTTTTTGGACTTTGATTATATGCATAAAAACTCTATTCAAAAAAGTTAGGGGGAAAACATGAAATCTAAAGAACTTAGAAAAATATGTGTCTTTACTTGGGCAATTATAACTATAACAGTAATTTTAGGACTTATTACAGGACTTATTTTAGAATATTTTGATAGCAAGGAAGTAATTAAATCTATAGAAGAGCTAAGACAAGAAACTTTAGTTGCAAATAGACTTGAATGGAAAAGACTAAGTGAAATAAATGAAGATATTATTGGATGGATAGAAATAAATGGGACAGATATTAATTATCCTATATTAAAATGCAATAATTTGTATTACTTAAGGCATAACTATAATAAAACATATAATTTAAATGGATCTATATATACAAATGGAGATTTATCATTTAAAGAAAAAGAAACTGTATTATATGGAGTTAGTATGAAAAATGATTTAATGTTTTCAGAATTGGATAATTATTTAGAAAAAGATTTTTTGGATTCACATAATAATTTTTTCATATATACTCCAGAAAATACTTATAAAGCAACAGTTATAGGTTGCTACTCTGCTACGGAGAAGCTTAATTTTGTTTCTGCATGTACAGAAAATATAGTTAAATTGTGTTCATATTCATATGATGATACAGTAAATTATCTGATTGCAAGCATAGAAAAGGTATAATTTAGCTAAATTTTGTAATAAAATGATTATATATTGAACAATTTACATACTTTTTTCATAAAATATAACAAAAAATAGTACTTTATGAAAGGAAAGTGTGAAAAATG
>CAZUHD010000015.1:0-24139 GCA_964620415.1 uncultured Clostridium sp. | reverse complement strand
AGGAGATGGTGGAGATGGCAATAAAGAGGAATGAGAAAATCAAAGAAGCAGATGAGGAGTACAAAAAATTAATAGCGGAAGAAAAAGTGAAGTATTTAGCCTTTTTAGATGACTTGCATGAAAGGGATTATATATCAGGGCTAGCAAGCGCAGAGAAGGAAGGAATACAGAAGGGTAGTACTAAGGAAAAAAGGGATATAGCTAGAAGAATGCTAAAAAAAGAAATAGATATAGATACAATATTAGAAATAACAGAACTTTCAAGAGAAGAGATTGAGAAATTAAAGAAAAATATAAAATAACGAATAATAAAAATAGACTAAGAATTTTTTAGAGACTTAAAGGAGCAAAAGGAGAAACAGCAGATGTACCAATAAAAAGAACATTTAGTAACTCATGGTAACTTGCAAAATGAAAAGAAATATTATATAATGTGAACATTGAAAAAATTTTAAGAGGTGTAAATATGTTTGATAAACTAGAAAATGTTGAAAAACGCTATGAGGAATTAAATGAAAAAATTAGTGATCCAGAAGTGATTGCTAATCAAAATGAGTGGCAAAAATTGATGAAAGAACACGCAGATATACAAGATATTGTTGAAAAATATAGAGAATATAAGAAACTTCAAGCCTCAATTGAAGATTTAAAAGAAATGTTGAATGATAAAGAAATGCATGATCTAGCTCAAGCAGAACTTGATGAAGCAAGAGATAATTTGCCTAAAATTGAAGAAGAATTAAAACTTTTATTAGTTCCAAAAGATCCTAATGATGATAAAAATGTTATAGTTGAAATTAGAGGTGGAGCAGGTGGAGAAGAGTCTTCTTTATTTGCTGCTGATTTGTTCAGAATGTATAGTATGTATGCAGAAAAGAAAAGATGGAAATTAGAGGTGCTTAACTTAAATGAAACAGAACTTGGTGGAATTAAAGAAGTAACTTTTATGATTACAGGTAAAGGTGCGTATAGTAGATTAAAATTTGAAAGTGGTGTTCATAGAGTACAAAGAGTTCCAGATACAGAATCTAGTGGCAGAATTCATACTTCAACAGCAACAGTTGCAGTGCTTCCAGAAGTAAATGATGTTGAAGTACAAATCAACCCTGCAGATTTAAAAATTGATACATTTAGGTCAAGTGGTGCTGGTGGACAACATATTAATAAAACTGAATCAGCAATTAGAATAACTCATATTCCAACTGGAGTAGTTGTTGAATGTCAAACGGAGCGTTCGCAAATACAAAATAGAGAAACTGCAATGTCAATGCTTAGAGCAAAACTTTATGAGGCTGAATTAGAAAAACAAACAAAAGAACAAGCGAGTGCTAGAAGAAGTCAGGTTGGTAGTGGAGATCGCAGTGAAAAAATTAGGACTTATAATTTTCCTCAAGGAAGAATTACAGATCATAGAATTGGACTTAGTATGTATCAAGTTGATGAATTTTTGAATGGTGAAATTGATGAAATGATAGATGCACTTAATGCGGCAGATAGGGCTGCAAGGCTTTCAGAAGAGGAGTAAAATTCTTATACAAAATTAAAAGAAGTTTAGAATTTTAATAGAAATGACACTTGCAAATTTGTGGGTGCCATTTCTATTATTTTTTATGAATTATAAATTAAAATTTGATATGTCGAATTTAATGATTAAGATGTTAAAAAGCTCTTGTTTCCGTAAGAAAAAATGGAAAAATTTGTTGACATATAAATAAGAAAATGATAAAATATAACCTGCATTGTAAAATGTCAAAAGTGTCTTTAAAAGCACAATAGAATTTATATATAGGAGGTGAAATAAACAAAATGCCTACGATAAATCAATTAGTTAGAAAAGGAAGACAAGACAAAACTTCTAAATCAAAAGCTCCTGCATTACAAAAAGGATATAATTCAAAACTAAAAAAAGTAACTAATATTTCAAGCCCCCAAAAGAGAGGTGTTTGTACAGTAGTTAAAACAACTACTCCTAAGAAACCAAATTCAGCTCTTCGTAAAGTAGCAAGGGTTAGATTGACAAATACTCAAGAAGTTACTGCTTATATCCCTGGTGTTGGACATAACTTACAAGAACATAGTGTCGTTCTAATAAGAGGAGGAAGGGTAAAAGACCTTCCAGGTGTTAGATACCATATTATTAGAGGTACGCTTGATACTGCTGGTGTTAAAGATAGAATGCAAGGACGCTCTAGGTATGGAGCAAAAAAACCTAAAAAATGATTTAGAAAATTGTGCTTATTATATATAGATTTTAGAAATAAAGTGTTACTTAAGTAGGTAGCAAGTCGGAATAAATATATAACAAAGCACTAAATGGAAGTTTAAAGCTTTCAGAGTACCTTGACATACGGTATTATATAGTATGTTAATTTTATAAGGAGGGAAGAAAAGTGCCAAGAAAAGGTTATGTAGCAAAAAGAGATATTTTACCAGACCCAGTGTATGGCAGTAAAGTTGTAACAAAACTTATAAATAATGTTATGGAAGATGGTAAGAAAACCGTAGCTCAAAAGATTGTTTATGGTGCGTTTGAAATTGTTGCAGAAAAAACTGGAAAAGATGCACTTACTGCTTTTGAAGAAGCTTTAAATAACGTAATGCCTGTACTTGAAGTTAAAGCTAGACGTGTTGGTGGTGCAACATACCAAGTTCCAATGGAAATTAGGGCTGAAAGAAGACAAGCATTAGGTTTAAGATGGTTAGTAAGATATGCTAGAGAGCGTAATGAAAAAACAATGAAAGAAAAACTAGCTAACGAAATTATAGATGCTATTAATGGAATGGGTGGAGCTTTCAAGAAGAAAGAAGATACTCATAGAATGGCTGAGGCGAATAAAGCCTTTGCTCACTATCGCTGGTAGGAATTGCATATGAAAATTAGTGTTAATTTTTATATGAATTCCAAAAACTATAGGAAAGTACTCTGGAATAAATATTGCATATAAGAATCAGAGAACTATAAAATATTTTAAATTAATAGCATAATTTATACATTCGATAAATAAAAGAAGGAGGAAAATATAGTGGCTACCGAAAGAAAAGTTTCACTAGAGAAAACTAGAAATATTGGAATAATGGCTCATATTGATGCTGGTAAAACAACAACAACAGAGAGAATATTGTTCTATACAGGTAAAACTCATAAGATTGGTGAAGTTCACGAAGGTGCTGCAACTATGGACTGGATGGCTCAAGAGCAAGAAAGAGGCATAACAATTACTTCTGCCGCAACAACTTGCTTTTGGAAAGATCATAGAATAAATATTATTGATACACCAGGCCACGTTGATTTTACTGTTGAGGTTGAAAGATCTCTTAGAGTTCTTGATGGCTCTGTTACAGTATTTTGTGCTAAAGGTGGAGTTCAACCACAATCTGAAACTGTTTGGAGACAAGCAGATAGATATAATGTACCTAGAATGTGCTATGTTAATAAGATGGACACAACTGGTGCAGATTTTTATGGTTGCGTTGAGCAAATGAAAGAAAGATTACACGCTAACGCAGTTCCTGTTCAACTTCCTATTGGAGCTGAAGATGAATTTAAAGGTGTAATAGATTTAATAAAAATGAAAGCTTATATTCATAAAGATGATATGGGATTACAAATTGAAGAAACAGACGTACCTGCTGATATGAAAGAAAAGGCAGAAAAGTACAGACAAGAAATGGTAGAAGCTGCTGCTGAGCAGGATGAAGAATTAATGATGAAATATCTTGATGGTGAAGAGCTTACAGATGACGAAATTAGAAAAGGATTAAGAATTGGAACAATTACTTGCAAAGTAACTCCAGTTTGTTGTGGTTCTTCATATAAAAATAAAGGTGTTCAAGAATTATTAGATAATATACTTTATTATATGCCTGCTCCTGTTGATATTCCAGCTATTAAAGGTGTTAATCCTGAAACTGGTGAAGAAGAAGATAGACATGCAAGTGATTCAGAACCATTTTCAGCATTGGCATTTAAGATTGCAACAGATCCATTTGTTGGAAAATTATGCTTCTTTAGAGTATATTCAGGAACATTAGAAGCTGGTTCTTCTGTTTTAAATTCTAATAAAGATAAAAAAGAAAGAATTGGTAGAATAGTTCAAATGCATGCAAATCATAGAGAAGATATTGATAAAGTATTTGCTGGTGATATTGCAGCAGCAGTAGGACTAAAAAATGTTACAACTGGTGATACATTATGTGATGAAAATCATCCAGTTATATTAGAATCAATGGAATTCCCTGAGCCAGTTATTGATATAGCTATTGAGCCAAAAGATAAAGCAGCTCAAGAAAAAATGGGAATTGCTTTAGCAAAACTTGCTGAAGAAGATCCAACATTTAAGGCTTACACTAACCAAGAAACTGGTCAAACAATTATTGCTGGTATGGGTGAATTACACCTAGACATAATTGTTGATAGATTAAAAAGAGAATTTAATGTTGAATGTAATGTCGGTAAACCACAAGTTGCATATAAAGAAACTATTAGAAAGAAAGTTAGAGTTCAAGGTAAATTTATTCGTCAATCAGGTGGTAAAGGACAATATGGTGATGTATGGTTTGAAATGGAACCATTAGAACCAGGAAAAGGAATTGAATTTGAAAGCAAAATTGTAGGAGGAGTTGTTCCAAAGGAATATATCAAACCTATAGAGCAAGGTATGAGAGAAGCTGCACAAACAGGAGTACTTGCTGGATACCCAGTTATAGACTTCAAAGTATCATTAGTTGATGGATCATATCACGAAGTTGACTCTTCAGAAATGGCATTTAAAATTGCAGCATCTATTGCATTCAAAGAGGGATGTAAACAAGCTGATGCAGTTATATTAGAGCCTATAATGAAAGTCGAAATAACAGTTCCAACAGAATACATGGGAGATGTTATTGGAGATGTAAACTCACGTCGTGGTAAGATAGAAGGAATGGAAGAAGTTCAAGGAATGGAAGAAATAAGAGCATTTATTCCACTTTCAGAAATGTTTGGATATGCAACAGACCTTCGTTCAAAAACACAAGGTAGAGGAAGTTACTCTATGGAACCATCTCACTATGAAGAAGTTCCTAAATCAGTTCATGAAACTATAGTAGCAGCTAGAAATAAAAATGCTTAATGTAAGATTAATATTTAAAAACAAAAAAATGCTTGCATTTTTACTATAAATAGTATATAATGCAGTCACAAGTTAAATCGTTATTAAATTTAAAAATAATAAAAGAGATTAAATCTCAATTAAAGGAGGAATTAAAAAATGGCAAAAGCAAAATTCGAAAGAACAAAACCACACGTTAACATTGGTACAATTGGACACGTTGACCATGGTAAAACAACAACAACAGCAGCTATTACAAAATATTTGGAGTTAAAAGGTCAAGCTCATTATACAGCATATGACCAAATTGATGGAGCTCCAGAAGAAAAAGCAAGAGGAATTACAATTAACACAGCACACGTTGAATATGAAACAGATAATAGACACTATGCTCACGTTGACTGCCCAGGTCACGCAGATTATGTAAAAAACATGATTACTGGTGCAGCTCAAATGGATGGCGCAATATTAGTTGTTTCAGCAGCTGATGGACCAATGCCTCAAACAAGAGAGCACATTTTATTAGCAAGACAAGTTGGAGTTAAATATATCGTAGTTTATTTAAATAAATGTGATATGGTTGATGATCCAGAACTATTAGAATTAGTTGAAATGGAAGTTAGAGATTTATTATCAAGTTATGATTTCCCTGGAGACGAAATTCCAATAATAAAAGGTTCTTCTCTAAAAGTATTAGAGAGTACATCAAAAGATCCTAATGATCCAGTTTATGCTCCAATAAAAGAATTACTTGATGCAGTTGATAGCTACATTCCATCACCAGAAAGACCATTAGATCAACCATTCTTAATGCCTATTGAAGACGTTATGACTATTACAGGTAGAGGAACAGTTGTTACAGGTAGAGTAGAAAGAGGACAAGTAAAAGTTGGTGAAGAAGTAGAAATCATTGGATTAACAACAGAAAGAAAGAAAACAGTTATAACTGGTCTAGAAATGTTCAGAAAATCATTAGATTCAGCTCAAGCTGGAGATAATGCTGGAGCATTATTAAGAGGTATTGATAGAAAAGACGTTGAAAGAGGTCAAGTTCTTGCAAAACCTGGATCAATTAATCCACATACAAAATTCACAGCACAAGTATATGTTCTAACTAAAGAAGAGGGTGGACGTCATACCCCATTCTTCAATGGATATAGACCACAATTCTATTTCAGAACAACAGATGTTACAGGTGTTATTGAATTAGATGCTGGAACAGAAATGGTTATGCCAGGAGATAATGTTTCAATGACAATCGAATTAATTACACCTATAGCAATTGAAAAAGGACTAAGATTCGCTATCCGTGAGGGTGGTAGAACCGTTGGATCTGGTGTAGTATCAGAAATTATTGGATAATAAATATAGTAATAGCAAGGGGTACAGAGATTTGTAATTCCTTGCTATTTTTATTTTTAACAACTTTTTAACGACTTAGTTTAGAATAGAGTCCATTAATTTTGTAGAATCTAACTTTTTTTTCTGACATACCATGCAAATATACTTCAGTATTGATGAATGAACTAGTAAATTCTTAATTGTAATTAAATCTGCTTTTTGTTTTAATATTCATATTTTGTTCTAATTAACATACAAATTATCCAAATTCTGCCTGTACAAATTTAGGCTTTCCGCAATAGAACATATTATTGCATTGTCATTTTTAATTTAGTTTCCACAATGTTCACAATATTTAATAACCTTTGTAAAAAAATACCGAAACTTAAATAAAAAAAGCTTGATATTATAAAATTAATTTGATAAAATTAAACAAAAAAATGGTGATTATATGTATGAAAAAATAGAAGACTTAAAAGACTCAATAAAAGGATGTACTAAATGTAAACTTTGTAAAAATAGAAATAATATAGTATTTGGTGTTGGGAATATAAATGCTAAAATAATGTTTATAGGAGAAGGACCTGGAGCAGATGAAGATGCTAAAGGTGAACCTTTTGTTGGTAAAGCTGGACAATTAATGAATAAGGCTTTTGATGTAGTAGGCATTAATAGAGAAGAAGTCTATATTGCAAATATTGTAAAATGTAGACCTCCAAATAATAGAGATCCTGAACCAGATGAAGTAGCTCGTTGTATAGATTATTTGAGAAATCAAGTTATGATAATAAAGCCTAAAATAATAGTATTACTTGGAAGAATAGCACTTCAAAATATTTTAGGAACTGAATATAAAATTACAGCAAGCAGAGGCAAATGGGTAGAAAAAAAGGGAATTTTCTATATTCCAACATGGCATCCAGCTGCACTTTTAAGGGATGAAACAAAAAAGATTGATTTTATAGAAGACTTAAAACAAGTCACTATAAAAGTATTAGAATGTTAAGAGGTAAAAATGAAACAAGATGAACTAAAAGAAAAGGTAGATTATTGTTTAAAGTGTAAAACAAAACCTTGCTCAGTAAAAGGTTGTCCATTAAATAATAATATACCAGAATTCATAGAACAAATTAAAAAAGGAAATTTAAACGAAGCCTATAATATTTTATGTGATACTACTGTTATGCAGGCAATTTGTGGGAGAATTTGTCCACATGAAAAAGGGTGTCAGGGTTCTTGTACAAGAGGAATTAAGGGAGATGCCGTTTCGATAGGAGAATTAGAAGCATATGTTGGTGATTTTGCTATTCAAAATAATTTAAAAATAAAAAAAGAACCATTGAAAAGCTTATTAAATAAAAAAGTAGCAATTGTAGGTGGTGGTCCATCAGGACTTACGTGTGCTGCTTTTCTTGCAAAAAGGGGAATAGATGTTACAATATATGAAAGATATAACTTCTTAGGTGGACTTTTAATGTATGGAATACCAGAATTTAGATTACCAAAAACTATTGTAAAAGATACAATACAAAAGATATTAGATTTGGGTGTAAAAGTTAAATTTAATCAGAAATTGGGAAATAATTTAAAGCTAGAAGATTTAACAAAAAACTATGATGCGATATATCTCGCATTTGGAGGCAATGTTTCTTGTACTATGGCAATTGAAGGAGAAAATTTACAGGGAGTGTATGGAGCAAATGAATTACTTGAGTATGAAAAATACCCAGATTTTAATGGAAAAGATGTAATAATAAATGGCGGAGGAAATGTTGCAATAGATATTGCAAGAGTAATAAAAAGAAAAAATGCAAGTACTGTAACAATAGTATATAGAAGAGATAAGAAAGAGATGCCTGCTGAGGAAAAAGAAGTAGAAGATGCAAAAAAAGAAGGAATACAATTTTTATTTAAGAATAATATAGTAAAAATAAATGGTAAAGAAAAAGTAGAATCTGTTGAGTTAATAAAAACAGAACTAGTTCAGAAATTAGGAGAAAAAAGATTATCACCTCAAAATATAGATGGAACTAATTACACTATAAAAACAGACTATATTATAATGGCATTAGGCTCAAAAACAGACGAATTTGTAAAAGAATTAGGTTTAGATATAACGCAAAATGGATATATAAAAGTAGATGAGAATTTTAAAACATCAAATCCAAAAATATTTGCAGGTGGCGATTTAATTGGTAAAACAAAAACTGTTGCACAATCATCAAGGAATGGTAGAGATGTAGCAGAACAAATAATAAAAGAATTTTTTAATAAATAACAAAAAAACTTGCTTTTTTTTAAATAAGAGATTACAATAGATTTGTCTAAAAGGAAAAGGAAAGGATAGGAATTAGTCATGAAAATACTATTAGATGTAATGGGGGGAGATAATAGCCCAGATGCAAATATAAAAGGAGCAGTACAAGCGATAAATCAAATTGAATCAGAAATTATATTAATAGGTAAAAAAGAAGTAATAGAAGAAAGATGTAAAACATTCTATGGAAAGCTGCCAGAAGAAATATCTCCAAGACTTATAGTAAAACATACAAGTGAAGTAATAGAGATGGAAGATGGACCAACAGAAAGTATAAAACATAAAAAAGATTCTTCAATGGTTGTAGGATTTAATATGCTTAAAAATGGGGAAGGAGATGTATTTATTTCTGCTGGTAATTCGGGAGCATTGCTTGCAGGAGCAACTCTTTTAGTAGGAAGAATAAGAGGAATTGATAGACCTGCACTTGCAGGAATTTTACCAGCTTATAAAAGAAGATTGGTTCTAATAGATGCAGGAGCAAATACGAATTGTAAACCTATCAATTTACTTCAATTTGCTCAAATGACAAATATATATATGAAAAATACATTTAACATAGAACATCCAAGAATAGGATTATTAAATATAGGAACAGAAGAAACAAAAGGAAATGACTTAACAAAAGAAAGTTATATGTTATTAAAAGAAAAAGCAGAAAGCTTAAATATAAATTTCATAGGAAATATAGAGGGAAGAGATGTTTTTTTGGGAAATGTCGATGCAATTGTTACAGATGGATTTACTGGAAATATTTTCTTAAAAACTGTAGAAGGTGCAGGTAAATTTGTAAAAACAGCTTTAAAAGAAAGTTTAACAGAAACAATATTTTCTAAAATAGCAGCTGTACCATCACTTCCTACGATAAAAAAATTGGAAAAAGCTATGGATTATAAATCTTATGGTGGAGCACTATTTTTGGGAGTAAAAAAACCTGTTGTGAAAGCTCATGGAAGTAGTGACGAAAAATTATTTGAATCTACTATAAAACAGGCAGAACAATTTGTAAATAACAAAACTGTAGAAAAACTAATATCAGAATTTGAAAAAGAAAAAACCGAATAGTAATTCAAAAAAAAATAAATTTTACATTTCTATTGACAAATAGAAAAACATATAATATAAATTATTTATATATGTCGATATCAATTAAATATAAATGAGATATTTAGTTGCAAACTTGAGAGGAGGTGAACTTATAAGATGAGTTCAGAAGAAATTTTTGAAAAAGTAAAGAAAATAATTATTGATTTGTTACAAGTATCAGAGGATGCAGTTACTCCAGAGGCACATTTTATAGATGATTTAGGAGCAGATTCTTTAGATTTAGTTGAATTAATAATGGGAATTGAAGAGGAATTTAATATAGAAATTCCAGATGGAGAAGCTGAAAAAGTTGTAACAGTTGGAGATGTTGTTGAATATTTAAAAGAAAACGTCGATAATGGTGCAGAATAATTTTTGGAAAAATTAAAATAATGGGTATTTTAAGGAATATCCATTTTTTAATTTCATTTAATGGAATAGGAGAAAAAATATGGATTACTCTAAATTAGAAAAAGAACTAGGATATACATTTAAAAATAAAGATTTGTTAAAAACAGCTTTAACTCATACTTCTTATGCTTATGAGAAAAATTTAACTAGCAATGAAAAATTGGAATTTTTAGGTGACAGCATATTAGAATTTTTATCAAGTATTTATATTTATAATAATTATACAAATTTAAAAGAAGGAGAAATGACTAAAGTTAGGGCTCAAGTTGTGTGTGGAGAAAGTTTATGCAAAATAGCTAAAGCACATAATTTTAGTGATTTCTTATTACTTGGAAAATCAGAGAAAACTACTAAAGGAAATGTAAAAACAAACATTTTAGCAGATAGCGTAGAAGCAGTTATTGCTGCAATGTATATTGATGGAGGATTAGATATAGCAAATAATTTTATTATAAAGAATTTAAAAAATGAAATTGAATATGCAAGTAAAAATGTTGGACTTAAAGATCATAAAACCGTATTACAAGAGATTCTTCAAAAGCATGGAGAAGTAGATATTGAATATGAAATTATTAAAGAAACAGGACCAGACCATGATAAGGTATTTGTATCTCAAGTTTCTTATAATGGAAAGGTACTTGCAGAAGGAAAAGGAAAAAGCAAAAAAAGTGCTGAGATGGAAGCGGCAAAAATGGCAATAGAAAGTTTAAAAAAATAATGAATAGATGCTAAAAAATAGGAAGTGATATTTAATGAAAAAACAATATATTATTCCAATATTTGTACCAAATATAAATTGCTTAAATAATTGTATTTTTTGTAATGAAAAGCAACAAATAAAAAACAAAGAACAATTAGAAGCAAAGAATATAGAAAAAATAATACAAGATCATCTAAAATATGTAAAAGAAAATTCAGAAGTAGAAATTGCTTTTTTAGGAGGATGTTTTACTTCTCTTGATGAAAAAAAACAAAATGAATTGTTAGATATAGCACACAAATATATAGATTTAAAGAAAGCTGATGAAATAAGAGTTTCTACAACACCTGATTGCATTGATAGAAAAATATTAAAAAGATTAAAATCTTATAAAGTAAAAACTATAGAATTAAGTGTTCCATCAGCAAATGATTATATACTAAAAAAGTCTGGATTAAAATATAATTTTGATACTGTAAAAAAAGTATCAAGGTTAATTAGATTACATGGATTTAACTTAGGGTATCAAATGATGATTGGTTTACCAGAAAGTACAAGTTTAGATGAACAAAATACGGCAAAACAGTTAATAAAACTTAAACCTAAAACAGTAAGAATTTATCCTGTTTTAGTTCTAAAAAATAGTGAACTTGAAAAACAATATAAAGATGGTAATTATAAAGAATTATCTTTAGTACAAGCCATAGAAATCTGTAAAGATTTAGTAAAACTATTTGCTAAGAAAAATATAGAGGTAATTCGAATAGGATATAAGGCTGATGGCAATGAAAATGAAATAATAGCTGGGCCATATCATTCAGTCTTTAGAGGACTTGTAGAATCTGGTATTTGGTATGATGTTATTGTAGAAAAAATAAAGAAACTTAACGCAAAAGTAAAAGAGGTTGTAGTTACAGTTAATCAAATAGATTTTATTAATGTAAAAGGGTATAATAATGAAAATATAGATAAATTAAAAAAGATTTATGATGTAGACTTAATAGTAAAACAAGATAATGAGATAAAACAAGGCAAATCTAAAATTGAAGTTACAAAGACATTTTTAAATTAATATAGAAAACTCGGAACTTGATTAATGCTCCGAGTTTATTCTATTCTCAAATATATTCAATAGGAATCATATAATTTTTATCATCAATAGCATGAATATCTTTAGTTAAGCAAACAACAGCTCCATTTGGTGACTCCATTTCAAATTTTCTTACAATATCAAAATTTTTTATAGAATCTTTATTTGGATTTGCATTTTTTTTAATTTCTACAGGATAGATATTGTTTTCATGAACAATTAATAAATCAATTTCTTTTCCATTATTATCTCTATAATAGTATAAGTGCTTCCTTGGATCTCTTTGGTTATTAGTATAACTTTTTACGATTTCTGATATGATATATGTTTCGAAAATTTGACCGCTATAAGCACTACGTGCTAAAGTTTCACTATTTACATAACCAGTTAAGTAACAAGCAAGTCCTGTGTCCATAAAATACATTTTAGGTCTTTTTACTATTCTACTAATATTGTTATTCATATGTGGTTGTAATAAAAAAATTATATAAGTATTACTTAATACTCCAGTCCATTTAGTAATTGTTTCTGAATTAACTCCAATATCTTTTGCAATATCAGAAGCATTAAATTCTTGACCTGTTCTTGCAGCCATGCTACATATAAATTTCATAAATTTGGGTTCATCTTGGATACTTATTATCTTTCTTACATCTCTTTCTATATATGTTCTTAAATAAGATGAAAAAAATGCCTCAAGATTAATTGTATTGTTTTTATATAATTCTGGATAACTGCCTCTAAATATTCTATCAAAAACATTATTTAAGTACTCATATTTTAAAGGAGTCTTATTCTTTATAATGTTAATATCCGGAATAAATACATCTTCAGGTAAATTATAGATCTCTCTAGTGGATAATGGATATAAATCAATAATACCTACTCTACCAGCTAATGATTCTGTAATATTTTCCATCGTTTCAAATACTTGAGATCCAGTTAAATAATATAAAGTCCCAATTTCTGAACCATCGCCAAACA
Source organism: uncultured Clostridium sp. (assembly GCA_964620415.1). GTDB lineage: Bacteria > Bacillota > Clostridia > TANB77 > CAG-508 > CAG-269. The sequence continues at coordinate 11,120 of CAZUHD010000015.1, read as the reverse complement.
TTTCATTTTTTCTTGCTTCATCAATTTTTATTTTGATATATGAAAGCAAATTAGGTGCATATTGAAATTCATCAATGATTAAAGGTACTCCATGAGTTCTTAAAAAGGTTTCAGGATCTTCTATTGCTAAGGATCTTTCCTTTAAATCATCTAAAGTTACTTCATTTATTTTTTGATTTTTTTTGTTACTTATATATTGTAAAACTGTACTTTTACCTGATTGCCTAGATCCAGTAATTAATATAGATGGAAAGTTACCATACATTTCATCTAGTTTAGTTTCTATAGTCCTATGTATATAGTCATTTGCCATACCACGCCTCCATTTTTTATACAAATTTAGAATATAATTATAAATTTGTATAGATTATAGCACAAATTTTAATATTTTTCAACTCCCATAAAGATAATTCTGTAATTTTATGTTAAAGATGGCTCAAGTCCTAGATATGGTAACATTTCTGCAAAAATATCATGAACTATTGGTGCTGCTGTTTGCCCTCCTTGATGGCTTGATCCTTCTGGTCCATAAAGTGTAACTAATACAACTGCTTGTGTATTTTCAATGGGTGCTATACCAACAAAAGAAGCTACATATACAGAATTAGGATCTCCACTTACAGGCTGTGAAGTACCTGATTTTCCACCTATAGAATAACCTTCAATTTTTGCACTCTTACCAGTACCATTTGTAACAACTGAAAGCATAATATCTTTTACTTGATTTGCTGTTTGAGAAGATATAACTTGTCTTACCACTTGCTTATCAAATTCAGTTACTTCTCCAGTATCAGTATTTGTTATAGACTTTACTATTTGTGGTTTTAAAAGGTAACCGTCATTTACTATTGCCGATACAGCCGTACACATTTGAAGAGGAGTAACAGTAAAACCTTCACCAAAAGACATAGTTGCTAAATCAACATTTGTAATGTTGTCAATATCATCATAAAATAGTCCTGATGACTCACCAGATAGTCCAATACCTGTTTTGGATGTTAATCCAAATGATTGTATATATTTATATAAAGTTTCTTTTCCAATTCTTCTACCAAGTTGTATTAAGGAAGGGTTACAAGAATTCATTAAAGCAGAACGTAAGCTTTGAGGACCATGTGGAGTATCTCTCCAACAATTAATTATAGTACCATTTACATTTTCAGAACCAGTACATGTAAAATCTCCTTCTATATCTGTTCCAGTAATGTTTTCTTCAAGTGCAGTTGATGCAGTAATTAGTTTAAATACCGAGCCAGGAATATATGTTTCTGATACAGATCTAACTGACCACATTTTATATATTCTATCTATTTTATCTGCTTCTGAAAGCTCATCCCATCCATCTGCATAATAAGATGTGGGTGTACGAGGATCATTTAAATCATAAGTAGGGTATGATGCCATTGCTAAAATTTGACCATTTTGTGGGTTCATTACAATACAATTTCCACCTCTAGATGCTTTGGTATTTTCAACACCTTCTTTTAGATGAGTTTCAACTATTGATTGGATATTTACATCTATGGTAAGAGCTAAATCATAACCATTTTCAGCTTCAATAAATGATAACTCAGAATTTGGAATTTCCCTTTGAGATGCAGTTTTAGAAGTTACAATTTCACCTGACGTTCCTTGCAATACTGAATCATAAGAATATTCTATTCCAGATTGTCCTTGATTATCTGTTTTACAAGAGCCTATTAATTGAGCAGCAAGTGTTTTATTAGGATAATATCTTTTTGTATCTTCGTCAATATTTATTCCAGAAGTCACTTCGTTTTCTTCCATCCAATTTTTTAATTCATTTACCTTATCCTCTTCAACTTTTCTAGCGATTGCGACAAAAGTTGAATCACTATTTACTTTTTCTAAAACTTCATTATAATCTAAACTAAAAATTTCAGAAAGACCTTTTGCAACTTTTTCTTTTAATTTAACGGTTTCGTCAGGTTTATCTTCTACCACTATCTTTTTAGGATTAATTGAAATTGTATCAACAGTTTCACTAATAGCAAGGGGGACACCTGTTGAATCATATATATTTCCTCTTTTACTACTTATCTCTTCACTTTTAGTTTGTTGGTTGGTTGCTAAATTTGCAAGGTATGTACCATCTATTATTTGAAGATAAAAAAGTCTACAGATAAGTAAAATTAAAGCAAGAATAGCTATTACTAAAGAAACCTTAAGCTTTTTTGTAGATATTATATTTTCAACCTTTAAGTCATCTTTAGGTTTACTTTTATTTTTGTTAACATTTTTAGTTTTAATATTTTTTTTACTCATAAAAAATCACCATTTCTAATTTTTATATTCATATTTTATAGTAAATAAAGTTAAAAATCAACAAGTTTGAAAAAAATAGTAAAAACATATATGTAAAAACACTATTCCAAAACTTAAAAAAATCTGGTATAATAGTTTTACATGAAAATAGGAGGGAAAACATGGATATATTAGAAGAAACCAAATATTTAATGAAAAAATATCATATAAAAGCTAATAAAAATCTTGGGCAAAATTTTTTGATAGATAGAGGAGTAATAGAAGATATAGTAAATGGAGCGGGAATAGGTAAAGAAGATTTAGCCATTGAAATAGGACCAGGTCTTGGAACTATGACATCATATATTCTAGAAAAAGCGAAAAAAGTTATATGTATAGAATTAGACAAAAAAATGATTAAAATTCTAAATGATAGATTTATTGCCTATAATAATATTGAACTAATAAATGGAGATGTACTAAAAATTGATTTAAATGAACTAATAAAAAATGAAAAAGAAAAACAACAAATAAAAAATGTTAGAATAGTTGCAAATTTACCTTATTATATAACTACACCAATAATTATGAAACTATTAGAAAGCAATTTAGATATACAAAATATTACTGTAATGATACAAAAAGAAGTTGCAGATAGATTAATTGAAATTCCTAGTGGAAAAAATACAGGAGCAATAACATATACGGTTTATTACTATTGTAAATCAACTAAAATAAGAGAGGTAGCAAGCACGTGTTTTGTGCCAGTTCCAGAAGTTACTTCAGAAGTAATTAATTTAGAATTAAGAAAAGAACCAGCAGTACAGGTAGAAAATAAAAAGGTATTTTTTAATATCATAAAAAGTGCATATATGCAAAGGAGAAAAACTTTATTAAATAGTTTAGTAAATACAGGAGTATTTTTAAATAAACAAGAAGGAGAAGAGACTTTAAAAAAACTAAATTTAAGGCAAGATATTAGAGCCGAAAACCTTACTATAGAAGACTTTGCAAGATTAAGTAATTTATTCTGTGACAAAATAAAGAGCCAAAACAAAAATTCGTAAAAAAATATTGACTTTTAAAATTAAAACATATATAATTGCAAAAGCAAATTTATAAATAAAAGGAGAAAAACTAAATGCAAGAAATATTAGAAGAATTAAATGATAAACAATATGAAGCAGTTGTAAATACAGATGGAGCTGTACTTGTAATTGCTGGAGCTGGAAGCGGAAAAACTAAAGTATTAACACATAAAATAGCATATTTAATACAAGAAAAGGGTATAGCTCCTTGGAATATTTTAGCAATAACATTTACAAACAAGGCAGCAAATGAAATGAAAGAAAGAATTGAAAAAATTGTAGGAGAAAATGCAAAAGATATATGGATGGGTACATTCCATTCTATATGTGTAAAGATTTTAAGAAGATATATAGATCGAATTGGATTTACTAGTTCATTTATTATATTTGATACATCAGACCAAAAAGCATTAATAAAAAGGTGTTTAAAAGAGCTTAATATAGATGAAAAACAATTTCCAGAAAAAATGGTTTTATCAGCAATCAGCAATAGCAAAAATGAAATGTTAGAATCTGATGAATATGCAGCTAGAGCTACAGGAAATTTTGTTAAAGAAAAGATTGCTGTTATATATGAGCTATATCAAAAAAGACTAAAAGAAAATAACAGTATAGATTTTGATGATATAATAAATTTTACAATAAAAATACTTAGAGAAAACCCTGATATATTAGATTATTATTCATCTAAATTTAAATATATATTAGTAGATGAATACCAAGATACTAATAAATCTCAATTTACTTTAATAAAAATGCTTGCTAAAGAAAACGGTAATATAACAGCTGTTGGAGATAATGACCAGTCTATTTATCGGCTTTAGAGGGGCAGATATTACTAATATTTTAAATTTTGAAAAGGACTTTACAAATACAAAAATAATAAAATTAGAGCAAAACTATAGATGTACAGGAAATATACTTAAAGTTGCAAATAGCATTATAAAAAATAATGAGACAAAATATGAAAAAAAACTGTGGACTGAAAATGATGAAGGAAATTTACCTTATGGATATTTAGCAGACAATGAATATGATGAAGCGACATTTGTTGCTAGCCAAATAGAAGATTTAAAAAAAGAAGGAAAATATAACTATTCAAGTTTTGCTGTTTTATATAGAATGAATACACAATCAAGAGTATTAGAAAATATTTTACAAAGAGAAGCAATTCCTTATAAGATTGTTGGCGGATTAAGATTCTATGAAAGAAAAGAAATTAAGGATATTGTATCTTATTTAAGGTTGATACAAAACACATCTGATAATTTTAGTTTAACTAGAATTATAAATGAGCCTAAAAGAGGAATAGGGGCAACTAGCTTAGATAAGGTAGCTAATATTGCTTTAGAAAATGAAACTTCTATGTATGAAGTAATAAAAAATGCAGACGAATATGGATTAAATAAAGTGTTCTTAAATTCAAGAGATTTCATAAGCTTAATTGAAGATGCAAAAGTAAAAAAAGATGAATTAAAAATTTCTGAGCTTATTAAGTTTGTACTAAAAAGATCAGGATATTTAAAAGCTTTAGAAGATGAAAATACAATGGAATCAGAAAATAGAATAGAAAATTTAGATGAATTTTTAACAGAAGCAATGGAATTTGAGAAAGAAGAAGCAGAGGGAACTTTAGAGAACTTTTTAGAGGGAATAACTTTATCATCAGACATAGATAATGTAGAAGATACAGAAGATTCTGTTACTCTTATGACACTTCATAGTGCTAAAGGTCTGGAATTTCCAGTTGTATTTTTAGTTGGAATGGAAGAAGGAATATTTCCAGGATTTAGAGCAATGGAAGAGGAAAAAGAAATTGAGGAAGAAAGACGTTTATGCTATGTGGGAGTGACAAGAGCAAAAGAAAATTTATTTTTAACATGTAGTAAAATGCGTACGATGTTTGGATCAACTAAGTATAATATGCCATCAAGATTTTTAGAAGAAATACCAGAAGAACTACTAAATGAAAATGGAGATGTGTTTAGTTCAGGAAGCAAAGAACAAAAATTTGAAGATAAAGATTATGCTTGGACTTATGGCGAAAGTAGTAGTGGAAAAATATATAATATAAATAAAATATCAGATAAAAAGGAAGTTGCAAACTCTTACGGAAGAGCTCCTTCATTTGGAAGAACAGCAGAAAACTTTTTAAGTGGATTAAATAAAAAAACAGTTCCTGAAGTTGATTTGACAAAATACTCTACGGGAATAAGGGTTTACCATAAAAAATTTGGTGAAGGTATAATAACAAAAACAGTACCAGAAGGGGATGATTTAAAAGTAGATATTGACTTTGAAAAGTCAGGACACAAGAGGCTTATGGCTAAATTTGCAAATTTGGAAATAATATAAATAAATTTATGAAAAATTTTTTATATTACGAAACCAAGATTGACCTACGGATTGGGAATTTATAGATGTAATAATTATAATTACACAAAAAATGAAGAAAAAAAAAGATATTGGAAGTAAAAAAAAGATAAATAGAGAATAAATACACGTATAAAGATTGAAAAAAAGGGAATATTTGTATATCATTAAACACGTAGAATAAAATATAACAAATTAGGAGTGTTTATAATGAAAAAAATACTTATCAAAATAAGAACTTCAATAAAATTCCTTATATTAATAAGTATAGCAACATTTTTTATTATAGGAGCAGTTGCCCTTATATACAAACCTATATATAGTGTAGAACTAAATGGAGAAATTATAGGATATTGTTCACAAAAAAGTAAATTACAAGCAAAAATTGATGATTACATAGAAAATGGAGATGGCGAAAACGCAAATGTAGCATTTGTGCAGATAGATGAGATGCCTGTATATGATTTATGCTTATTAAAAAGAGGAATAACAACAAATGATGAAGAAATATTTGAAAAAATAGTTGAGAACGGAGTCACATATTATAAATATTATGCAATATCAGAAGATGATGAAGAAAAATCATATGTTTCAGACTTTAGTACAGCTGAAAAAGTTGTGCAAGACCTAAAAGATAAAAATAGTGGAAACGTGGATAACATTCAAATATTAGAAAAATACGAAACAGAATTAGCTGATTTTGTTACTGAAGAAACAGCAGTAGCAAGTTTATATAAAGAAAAAGTAGTTGAATTAGATGAAACTAAAGTTGCAAACATTTCTACAAGTTCATCTTCAGGATTTTCAACATCAAGAAATATGTCAAGATCTACAGTTCCACTTGGAATTTCTCTTATAAAACCTGTTACAGGTCCAATAACATCAAGATTTGCATCAATGAGTAGAGTAAGATCTGGAGCACATACAGGATTAGATATAGGAGCTTCAAATGGAACCCCAATAAAGGCTGCAGCAGCAGGAACAGTAACATTTGCAGGAACTAAAGGCTCATATGGGAAAATGGTAGTAGTTACACATGGAAATGGAGTTCAAACATATTATGCACATTGCAGTAAAATTTATGCAAAAGTTGGACAGACTGTTGCACAAGGAGATACAATTGCAGCTGTAGGACATTCAGGAAATACAACAGGACCACATTTACATTTTGAAATTAGAGTTAATGATGTAGCTTATAATCCACAAAATTATGTTTATTAATATATTTGGACGAAGAAAAAGATGCTAATATTTTCTTCGTCTTTATAATTTTAGGAATAAGTTTGGATAAAATATAATAATATATAATAATATATATTAAAATTGTATACACTATAAGAAAAAATTAGGAGGAGAGATACAAAATGCCAGAAAATGAAGATGAGATAAAAATTAAAAAAATGATAGATGATTTGGTAGAAAAAGCAAAAAAGGCATCAGAAGAATATTTGAAACTAGATCAAAAAACTGTGGATAATATTACAAAAGCAATGTCGATGGCTGGACTTGAACATCATATGGAATTAGCTAAAATGGCTGTAGAAGAAACGGGAAGAGGAATTTATGAAGATAAAATAACAAAAAATATGTTTGCTACAGAATATATATACCATAGTGTTAAACATGAGAAAACCGTAGGTATAATTAATGAAAATGATGAAGAAGACTTTGTGGAAATTGCAGAACCAGTTGGAATTATAGCAGGAGTAACACCTGTTACAAACCCAACATCTACAACTATGTTTAAATCAATAATTTCTGCAAAAACAAGAAATGTAATAATATTTGGATTTCATCCGTCTGCTCAAAAATGTTCAGTTAGAGCTGCTGAAATATTAAGAGATGCGGCAATTAAGGCAGGTGCTCCTGAAAATTGTATTTTATGGATACCTGAGCCATCAATTACAGCAACAAGGCTTTTGATGAATCATCCAGGAATTAACTTAATTTTAGCAACAGGTGGAACAGGTATGGTAAAAGCCGCTTATTCTTGTGGAAAACCTGCATTAGGTGTAGGTCCAGGAAATGTACCATGTATAATAGAAAAGACTGCTAAACTAAAAACATCTGTAAATGATTTAGTTATGTCAAAAGCATTTGATAATGGTATGATATGTGCTTCTGAACAGGCAGTTTTAGTAGAAAAAGAGATTTACCAAGAATTTGAGAAATTAATGAGAGAAGCAGGATGTTATTTTGTAAATCCAGAAGAAAAAGAAAAATTAAAAAAATCAATGTTTGAATGGCAAGAAGATAGAGGATTTAAATTAAAATCAGATATTCCAGGTCAAAGTCCTTATGACATTGCCTTATCTGCTGGATTTGAAATACCAAAAGATACAAAAGTAATGGTAGTTTATGAGGAGGGAATAGGAGAAGAATATCCTTTTTCAAAAGAAAAATTAAGTCCAGTTTTAACTTATTATATAGTTAATGATTTTGACGAAGCTTTAGATAAAGCAGAAAGACTTATAGAATATGGAGGACTTGGACATACAGCAGTAATTCATTCTGAAGATAATGAAAAAATATTACAATTTTCAGAAAAAATGAAAGTTGGAAGAATCATTGTAAACTCACCTTCAACACATGGAGCAATTGGTGATATTTATAATACAAATATGCCTTCACTTACATTAGGGTGTGGTTCATTTGGAGGAAACTCAACAACAGCAAATGTTTCAAGTGTTAATCTTATTAATATAAAGAGAGTTGCAAGGAGGAGAGTAAATATGCAATGGTTTAAAATACCAGAAAAAATATACTTTGAGTCAGGTTCAATTGCATATTTAGAAAAAATGCCTGATATAGAAAGAGCATTTATTGTAACTGACCCTGGTATGGTAGAATTTGGATATGTAGATAAAATATTATATCACATAAGAAAAAGAGAAAAACATGTCCATGTGGAGATATTTAGTGATGTTGAATCAGATCCATCTTTTGATACTGTAAATAAAGGGCTTGAATTAATGAATAACTTTAAGCCAGATGTAATAATTGCATTAGGTGGAGGAAGTGCAATAGATGCAGCAAAAGGAATGTGGCTATTTTATGAACATCCAGATGCAGATCCAGAGGGATTAAAACTTAAATTTATGGATATACGTAAACGTACCTATAAATTCCCTAAATTAGGACAAAAAGCAAAAATGGTTGCAATTCCTACAACTTCTGGAACAGGATCAGAAGTAACTTCGTTTTCAGTATTAACAGATAAAGAGAAAAACAAAAAATATCCTTTGGCGGATTATGAGCTAACTCCAGATGTTGCAATTGTTGACCCTGACTTAGTTATGAGCTTACCTAAATCAATTACAGCAGATACTGGTATGGATGTTTTAACACATGCAATTGAAAGTTATGTGTCTAATATGGCATCTGATTTTACAGATGGGCTAGCTGAAAAAGCTGTGGAATTGGTTTTCAATTATTTGGTAGAAGCTTATGAACATGGTGATAATAAGATTGCACGTGAGAAAATGCATAATAGCAGTACTATAGCTGGTATGGCATTTACTAATGCTTTTTTAGGTGTAAATCATTCTTTAGCACATAAAATAGGTGCAGAATTCCATTTACCACATGGAAGAATAAATGCTATTTTGCTTCCTTATGTAATAAAATATAATAGTACAAAGCCTACTAAGTTTGTTTCTTTCCCTAAATATGAATACTTTATAGCTGATGAAAAATATGCAGCACTTGCTAAAAAGGTAGGTTTAAATGCAAATAGTGTGGAAGAAGGAGTTAATTCTTTAATTAAAAAGGTTCAAGAGATGAATGAGAAGCTTAATATTCCAAAATCATTTAAAGAAGCGGGAATAGATGAAAACCAGTTTATGTCTAAATTAGATCTACTTGCAGATAGAGCTTTTGAAGATCAGTGTACAACAGCTAACCCTAGAGTTCCTTTGATTGAAGAATTAAAACAAATTTTAATAGATAGTTATTATGGAAATGAAATAAAATAAAAGAAATTCCTCAGTATATGATTTTAACTTATATACTGAGAAATTTTCTGAACATTGTAGAAAAAGTATAGAAAATTTGGAAAATAATATTTTATTTTTTTCATAAACAAAAAATCAAAGCATATAATATAGTAATACAAAAGGACAAGAACTAAAAATACAAAAATTTCCAAATTTGACAAATTCCGTAAAATGAGTTATAATAATAACTGTTGTTAAAAGGAGGCAGCATTATATGCAAAAAAAAGATAAAAGCAAATTCTCTTCAGTAAAGTTAATTTGTATTTGTTTAATTTTAGTATTACTTTCTGGTGTCGGAGTAATGGCAGTGACAACAACAATGAACACTGTAAAAATACAATTATCAAATGGATATGAAATGACAGTTTTTACATCTAAAACAAATATAAAAGACATTTTAGATGATAATAATATTATTTTAGAGGACAATGAGAAAGTTTCTCCAAATTTAGATGAAAAACTTCCTACAAACAATATTATAAAAATAACAAATAAATCTGAACAAGAAATAGAAATAGCGAAAGTTTCAGAAAGTGGAGCTGAAATGACTTTAGATTCACTTTTAGATGCTTATAGTGCAATAACAGAAAAAATAGAGGTTGTAGAAGAAAATATTCCATATGAAACTATAACAAAAGATGTATCAAATGGTGCATCTAATACAAAAAATAAAGTTTTACAAGAAGGTGTGGAAGGAAAGAAGCGTGTTACTTATAAAGTAAGATACCAAAATGAAGTAGAAATAGAAAGAACTAAAATTTCAGAAGAAGTTATACAAGAACCAGTTAACAAAATCGTACAAGTTAAATCTAATGCTATAACTTCAAGATCACTTCCAGAAACAAGAGGGCAAACTACAGAAACAAGTGCTGGATCTAAAGTATACAAAGTAACAGCATATTGCCCATGTAGTAGATGTTGTGGATCTTATGCTAATGGATATACGGCATCACGGAACAAAGGCAAGAGCAGGTCATACGGTTGCAGCTCCTTCGAACTTCGCTTTTGGAACAAAATTACTAATTAATGGTAAAGAATATGTTGTTGAAGATAGGGGCGGAGCAATCAAAGGTAATAGAATAGATGTCTTTGTTAATACACATTCAGAAGCACTAGCTTGGGGTGTAAGATATTTAACAGTTAAAGTTGAATAGTATAAAATAAAAGCTTGTGGATAGTTTATTCATAAGCTTTTATTTACGACCATTTTTTTGCCATGAAAAAATTTATAAAACTATTGACAAATAAAAAAAAAGTGATATAATAATAAAGTATTTGAAATGCAGGTGTAGTTCAATGGTAGAACCTCAGCCTTCCAAGCTGATGACGTGGGTTCGATTCCCACTACCTGCTCCAAGAAATAAAAACCATACAAGTGCTGAAATATCAACACTTGTAT
>CAZUHD010000014.1:0-25964 GCA_964620415.1 uncultured Clostridium sp. | reverse complement strand
TTTATATAATCTTCTTATTATATTTCTGATTTTTTACAAAATCAGAAAGTCACGCCCAAGCGGACATGAAGGGTGTTATTAATGTTGGTCCAGCCCATATAACCGTTATAGTAGTTCGTTCCCCACACATAGTCAGATCTGTAGAGCGACGACGACCAGTAGTCGTCGCTAAGACCTTTTGAGCTATAGTCTGATCTATCTATTTGTAAGTTATATCCAAATGCTGCCCATTCCTTTCTTGATGGTACAAACCATTGCGGTTCACTATTATATTTATTTTGGACATCAGCCAATCCCCACATATCAGTGATATACATGGTATTTTGCTGACCATACGTTTCATTGTTCCATGCATCTATCATTCTACCTGTATTTACATTTCCACTTCCAAAGCCTTCTAGGGTTACTGAACTATACTTACTAATTTTACTATCATAAGCTGAAGCATACCAACAATGCACATCAGTATCTACATCATCTAATGCCATTACATAAAATCTTTCTCTTCCTGACGTTCCATCTACAGGCGATACTACTTTTCCTGTTCCAAAGTCTCCTGTATAAGATTTTTGACTTACATAATATTCCCTGAATTTACTTGTTTCTTTTGGTATTGTAAATTCTCCATAAGGGTCAAAATCTGGATTACCACTTGGATTCCATACTCCTGAGCCACCAACAGTTAAGTCTGCATATATTATTCCATCTACTGTTCCATCATTATCTATATCTGCATAAGCACTTATACACTCTTCGTCCTGTTTTGCTTCTTCTTGAACTACGTTCTTTGTTACATTTGCTGTTTTTTCTTTATTTCCTGCTTCACTTTGTTTTCTACTTAACTTTTGTATTAATACTACTCCTAATATTAACAAAATTATTACACAAACTATTAAAGCTATCAAAACTATCCTTGTTATTCCTCTTTCATTTCTTCTCTTCTTTTCTTCCATAATCTTTGATACTACCTACCTTTCTTCAATTTCACAATATATCCAATATGTATATTATTTAGTTTATCTTTTTTTATAATATAATAAGTTTTATATTTTTTCAATAAAAATTGTAAGATTTTCGTAAATTTCACGTAACAATGTAAAAATATGAAATGTAAAAAAATGTAAGAAAATAAGAAATTTTTGAAAAATCTTGACGTTTGTTAATAAAAAAGAGTATAATGAATATAATTATAGTAGATATTTAATATCTGCTATAATTAAAATGTGAACCGCAACCCTATTTGCGAAATATAAATTTATAGGTGAGAAAATGTGAACCGCAACCCTGCTTGCGAGATATAAATGTGCAGGTGGGAAAATATAATTATAGTAAAATCTGGGATTTATAAAATTAATTTAGATCCCAGATTTTCATAAATAAAAGACCTTTAAATTTGATAAATATAAAAAAATTTATGAAGATAAAAAATTAAAAATATATTTCCTACAACAGAAAAATATAAGTTTTATATTTTTTTCTTATAATGTTTTCGTAGGAGTAATTTTCATACTCCTATTATTTTATTTAATTTTTTCATCTGTAACCACATAGATATATGCATATCCATTGTTAATTACATATAAATAGCTTTTATTCTCTTCACTTGCATCATAATGAATAATATTACTTTGAGTTTGCTCAGCTACATCAATTAAATCCACTATAGAACTAAGCTGCATAATTTTTAAATTTGATAAATCAGGTTCATTAATTACTGTTACAATTAAATTCCCATAATACCTTAATATATGATTAATATTGTATTCATATATTTCTTTAGGTGTTTTTCTATTATTAACTACTTTAATTCTTATTATAATTAATCCAATTGCAATTAATATAAATATTCCTCCCAATATATAAAATATCACTTCTTTAATATTAGAGTTTAAATCTAAATAAATATTATCAGAAGTCGTCTTTTCATAATTTTCCTCCACATTAGTTACTGTATTTGTTATTGGAATATCTAATTCTATATAATCTTGTACTTCTTTATTTTCTAAGTTTAACTCAGAAATATCTATATTGTAAAAAACATTTAAACGCAACTTCAAAACACCATCAATAGTTATCTTATATTCTTCTTCAAAAGAACGAACTAGATTATTATAATATTCATAATCAATATTAATTCCTTGTTCAATAGAAAAATTATCTACACTAATTTCTTTATCTTCATTATTTTCGAAAAGATTAAAAGTTCTATTCCAAACTTCTTTACCTTTATCATCATTAGTATTTACTGTACCTACTAATTCAGCAGTAATATTATAATCGTATTTTATATTATAATCTCCGCTTCCCTTAAAATCATATTTAAAATTTATCAAATAAGAATTAACAGACAATGAAGCATAATATCTATCCGCTTGAAGCGTATCAGTCGTATAGAAATCATTTGGTTTTAATAAAACTTCATAATCGTCACTTTTTTCAGCAGTATAATTATAAGCAAGAACTTTATTGTTATTAAAAATAAGTCCAATTTTTATAAAAATCAATCCTAGTAAAAACATAATTATAATGCTAAAAATAATTAAATAATTCATCTTATTTCGTTTCTTATTTAAATTTCTATTTCTATTAATTGTTACATATCTCCTCTTATTTCTTTTCATATTGTCCTCCTACTTTATTTTAGCTTCCGCATTTTCACTATTAAAATATTCATACAGCCAAACAGATGGAAAGCCAACATATTTAATATGAAATACATACAAACCTTTAATTTGTTTTGTTTCTACTAAATTTAAATCTGGAGCATTATTGCTATCTCCTTTTGTTTGGTAAAGTATAATACCATTATTTTCCACTATATTTACAACTCTATGAGCTATGCTTTGTTCTCCTATTTCATAAATAATTACTGAATTTTTCTTAATTTTATTTAATTCGTTTTCATTCAATTTTTTATAAATTACAACATCTCCTCTAGAAAATTCTGGTACCATACTATTTGAAAGTATAGTAATAGGTTCATATTTAAATACTCCTAACATAAAACATATTATAGTTACAGAAATAGCTATAGTTATAATATAACTTATTTTAGTAACTAAAGAATTTTCTCTTTTTCTAATATTATTGTTATCTTTAACTGCATTATATTTAAGCCATACATATATTCCTAAAGGAAGTACTGCCCCTATCGATCCTCTTGTAAACCAATCTGCATTTGGTATAACTGGTAATAATATAGTTAAAAGCCTATTAAAAGATCTTATGAAAGGAGATATTGAAAATGATACTTTCAAACTCAAATAAGTATACAAAACATTTGAAAATATCAAAGGTAAAATAGTTCCACAAATATATTGGAAAAGCATTTCTCTATTAGATAATGAATTTACAAAAACATTATATTTTATTTGAACAAATGTTAATAATACAGTCACCAAAAATATAATAAATTTATTTTTTTTGTTTTTACTTATAATAAATCCTCTTGTTAATTCAATTCCAATAATTGGAATTATTTGTATAATTATATTTTTTAAAATATTTACTAAGCTATGATTATATGGACTTTTAGCCAATCCACAAACAAACCCTGTACATATATAAACCAAAAGATTTATACAAAGAATAACAAACATACAAATATAATTTTTTCTATTTATATAAAATCTAATATAGCCTTTTTTCATAGTCCATATTAAATACACTAAAATACCTGCCCAAAATAATGGATTTACTATATTTACATAATAAACAGCATCTTTAACAGATAGATAAATTGTTATACATAAATAAATACTTAAAAGTATTATTAATTCTTTATTTTTCAAATATTTCATAGAATTTACCTTCTTAATTTTGATCTATTAAAGCGGCTACTACTACATCTGGTACAAAATTTTCATCTTCTAAAATTATATTAATATAAATTAATGTTTTCCCATTTGGCTCTATTTGTACCCATATTGGCGTTTCAATTGTGCAATTAGTATCATGCTCATAAATTATTTCTGTTGGTGTTATACTTTCTAATTGGTTTTCCAAGCCATAATATATATTTGCTCTAACTCCTCTGTAGTTTCCAGTCGTCTGATTGTTAATAGTTAATATATACTGTTTCTCATTTTGAATAGTTGAAATATAATTTAAATTTCTCTCAATTGTAAAACTTTTAACTTCTTTTTCAAACTGTTCTAGTGTTAATTTTGCATTGCCATTTTCTATAATTGTTCCACCTTGTTCTGTTTTTGGTTTGTTAGATCCAGATACAACAATAAAATTTCTTACAAAATAATCAGCATATTCATATATTGACATAGAATCTTCTAAATTATCTATAACATCAAACGTAATGCTTACTTTAAGAGTACCACTTTCTTCAACTACACTATTTTCTTCTGAAGCGGTAAGTATCCATCCATCTTTATCACTACTTACTGTAAACCATGATGGAAATACAATATATCCTGTATCATATATTTTTAGTGTTAGTTCCTCATGTGTTATACTAGAATTATTAGGTATTATAATGTCATAAACAAATGTATTCCCCCAGCCACCAGTTTTTACAAAATCTATATCTTTTTGGTAAATCTTTGGTATTTCATTTTCATCTGTTTTTTCACCACTTACAGAAAAAATACCATTAAAATCAAGTCTTGCTCTTAATATTGCATAGCCACCTGTAATGCAGATTAATGTAATTAAAATGGAACTAATTAGTAATACTTTTTTCTTATAAAAGAAACTTTTTAACTCCTTTATAAATATTGATTTCATCTTTACACTCCTATTTAATAATATAGGGGAAGATATTCTTCCCCTCTGGTTTTACTCTTGGACATATTCTACAACACCTGTTATTGTTTTTGTCTTAATCTGTGGTACTTCTACCGTATCTTCTTTATACTTAATCATTATAGTAAATTTTGTTTCTTCTCCAGCATGAAGTAGCTCCGCAGGATTAGAAACTTCATAATCTATTGCAGGAGACTGCTCTCCTTCATCACTTTTAAATGTTGCATTATCTAACTTTGCATCAATATTTCCTGCATTTTGTATAGTTATCTCATAAGTGATTGAATCACCTGGCTTTACAAGTTCTGCATCAAAAGTAGCTGTTGTGTTTGTAAATTGTAATTCCCCAGAATTACAACCTTCACTTACTTGTATTGCCTCAATATTTATTATCTTTACATCCCACTCACCTATAATCTCAGCCGTTCCATTTATTGTCAATCTAGTTGCAAGAGCCGAGTAAGCTACTGCCATAACGATAATAATGATTAGTAATGTTATAATTATAATATTTTTTTTACTTTTCATTTTCTCAAACTCCTTGTTTTAGTATAACAATCAATTTATACTGTTACATTATATGTACTCTGCTCTATTTATGTTAAGTTTATTTTTCCTATAGCCAAACTTAAAATTTTATAGTATAATCTAAAAAACAGCATAGTTATTTAGATAAATAGTTATACTAAAAATAGAAAAAGGAGGCTAGAATGTATAGAAATACTTATGTTCAAATTAATCTAGGAAACATTTATCATAATGTTAAGACATTAATTAATAAATACAATGACTATAAATATTATTTTGGTGTAGTTAAAGCTGATAGCTATGGACATAATGATATAAAAGTTATTCAAACTATAATAAATGCAGGATGTAACTATTTGGCTGTTGCAACATTAGATGAAGCTATAGAAATAAGAAATTATATAAAAGATATTCCTATACTATGTTTAGGAATTATCCCAGAAGATTTTATAAATGAATGTATTAAAAATAACATCACAATAACAATAAGTAATTATGATTATTTAAATAAGATACTTAAAAGTAATACTCATGGATTAAAAGTCCATATAAAAATTAATACTGGTATGAATAGACTTGGTATTAATAATAAAAATGAATTTAATTTAGCTGTAAACAAAATCAAACAAAGTAACATAGTTCTTGAAGGTGTATATACTCATATATATAATGCTCTTGATGAAGACTGTACTTTAAAGCAATATAGAAGATTTGAAAACATTACATCTGATATAGATTTATCTACTATTCCTATAGTTCATCTAACAGCAAGTGAAGCAACTATTCGTTATAAAAAATTACCTTATGCTAATGGATGTAGATTAGGAATAGCAATGTACGGACTTATAGATGATAATAATATTAATTTGTTACCTACTTTTAGCTTATATAGTGAAATAATCCAAATAAATGATGTTGAAAATGAAACTGTTGGTTATAATGGTTCATATTTAGCAAATGGAAAGGAAAAAATTGCGGTTGTTCCAATTGGCTATGCAGATGGAATTATTAGAAAAAATACAGGTAGAAATGTATTTATAAATGGTAAATCTTATAATATTGTTGGTAATATTTGTATGGATATGCTCTTTGTTAAAGTTGATGATTCTGTAAAAGTTCACGATAAAGTTATAATAATTAAAGATACTGACCATATTAAACAAATAGCTAAACATTTAGATACAATCACTTATGAAGTACTTTGTTCTATAAGCAAAAGAGTCCCTAGAATATATATTAATTAAAAGGAGTTTTATAATTATGAAAATATTAAAAAATAAATTATCAAATGAATTAAATATAAGAACTCAAAAAGATTTTCCAGTTATTGGAATTGAATTTATTGATATAACACCACTTATTATTCAAAAAGACACACTTAATGAAATAATAAATAAATTTACAGATGAATTAAAGAATAAAAACATAGACTATATAGTAGCACCAGAAGCAAGAGGATTTTTATTTGGCTCTGCAATTGCTGATAAATTAAATATAGGTTGTGTTCCTGTAAGAAAAAAGGGAAAATTGCCTCCTCTAACTGTTGAATATACATTTGAATATGAAAAAGAATATGGTAAAGATGAATTGCAACTCCCAAAATTAGTTAATGAAGATTACAATTCTAAAAATTTTTATATAATAGATGATATATATGCAACAGGAAATACAATAAAAGCAATAAGTAATGCAATAGAAAATCTAGGTGGTAATGTTGTTGGAAAAGGTGTTGTTATGAATATAGTTGGATTAAATAAAGATAAAGATGTATTTTCTTTATTAGATGTAGAAGAAGATTAGCTAAGACTTGGGGCTTCTTCTCTAATCTTGCTATTCTTCCATTTCCCATAAATTATCATCAAAAGGTAAATAAAAGACCAGTATTAACTGGCCTTTTCATCATAAAATTTTGCTATCAATTTATCTAGCATTACACTTAATCTATATATAGTATCATAATCGTTTCCTTCTTCAATACTTTTATTTAATTTATCTCTTAATTTACAAATTTCATCATTTAACATTTTGTTATCTCCCCTTTAGCCAAAAAATATATTCTTTTCTTTTTTCTATTACATCTATATTTAAATTACCATATTTTTTTTTGCTAGTCAAGTACTTTTTTGTAGTTTTTTTAACTTTCGTAAGCCTTTATTTTACTTAGTTTGATAGGTTTCGTCATGGCTTACCCTTTTACGACAGAAAGTACCATTTTATCCTCTCTAAATATATTTTTTAAGACTTGATTTGTAAAATTTAAATCAATTGTATCAATTTCTTCTAAATAATCAAAAGAATTTATACCTTTCATAAAATCAGATAAAAACATTCTTGCTATTTCGATAACATCATTATATTGTTTTATAAATCCTCCATAAATTAATTTTCTTGTTCTTTCAAAGTCCTCTTCATTTAATCCATTTTGCTTAAATTCTGATAATTTATTTTTAACTTTTTTGTATAAGTCATCTGGATCATTTGCACTACCTGTAATAATAATATG
The DNA here is from genome assembly GCA_964620415.1 of uncultured Clostridium sp. Classification (GTDB taxonomy): domain Bacteria; phylum Bacillota; class Clostridia; order TANB77; family CAG-508; genus CAG-269. The sequence continues at coordinate 18,175 of CAZUHD010000014.1, read as the reverse complement.
AGCAAAATTATCTCCAAACTCAAATGATAAATCAGGCATTTCAAATATATTTCCATCATGGTATAATTCCTTATATAAATCAGAACTTTCCCCTAATAAAAGACGTAAAATAATTTCTGTTGCTAAATGATTTCTAACTTGTTCTTTGCTAGATAAAGGTAAACACTTTATTCCAATTGTATATAAAGGTTTACTTACATCCATCTTTTGTTCTACTTTTTCTTTTACTATTTGTTCTTTCTCATCTTCAAATATTCTTTTTATTTCCCCATTTTGAGGTCTATCTATTAATCTCTTTTTTATTTCTTCTAGTAAATCTTCTGGGACAAAATCACCACATACAACTAAGCACATATTACTTGGGTTATAAAAAGTATTATAACATTTATATAATATATCTTTATCTATTTTACTAATTGTTTCTACTGTTCCAGTAATATCAAGTTTTACGGGATTTACATTATACATCGCTTCTAATGCATTTAAATACACCTTCCAATCAGGATAATCATCATACATCCCAATTTCTTGTCCAATAATTCCCTTTTCTTTTTCAACATTTTCGTCTGTAAAATAAGGATGTTGAACATAATCCATAAATTCATCTAAAGCTTCATAAAAATTATCTGTACATTCATATAGATATGCAGTATGATCATTTGTAGTATAAGCATTTGCAGATACTCCAATAGCTGTTAAAGCATCTAAACTATTCACACCATTTTCTTGTTCAAACATTTTGTGTTCTAGAAAATGTGCTACACCTTTTGGAACTTCTGTTACATTTTCTTCACCTGGAACAATGAATTTATTATCATTTGAACCATAGTGTGTTCCCCAAATTATATATTTTTTTTGAACTCCTTTTTTTGGTATAATCATAACAGTTAAACCATTTTTTAATTTATCAATATATAGTGTTTCTTTAACTTTTGAATTATAAATAGATTGCATTGTAAAATCTCCTTCTATTTAAATTAGTTTCGTAAAAAGTAAATTGTATTTATATTTATTTTTTGTGCAATTTTTAAAATATCTTCTTTTGTTACTTTATTTACATTTTCTTTATATTCTTCTATAGTTTGATTCTGACGTGTAAGCTCTTGCCCTAGGAAGTATATTATTTCAGTATCTTGCTCATCATCAATTGAATTAATTTGAGATATTATTCCATTTTTCTCATTTTCTATTTGCTCTTCTGTAAAATCTCCATTTTTCATATCTTCTATTTGTTTTCTTATTATATCTAGTGTTTTCCTAAAATTTTTAATTTCTATACCAGCGCTTATAAAGATATTGCTCTTATATCTTATATAATTCGATCCTGCGGTGTAAGCTAGACTTGCTTTTTCTCTTACATTTTGGAATAACTTTGACGTTGCGCTTCCCCCAAGTAAACTATTATAAACCATGGCTTCACATTTTAAGTTTTTATCTTTTAAATCCTCTTCATTAAATAAAATGTCACATCCTATTACAATTTTACCTTGAACAACATCCATTTTTTCTTCTAAAGAATTTTCTTCTACTTTTGACTTTATTTCTATATCATTTATAATATATTTTGCATCTCTTGGTTCTAATTTTTGTAATTCTTCATTCTGATTTATGATATTATTTACATTGTTTTCATTTATTTGCCCTGAAATAAATATATCAATCTTACACTTTCCTAATAAAGTTTTATAATATTCATATAAATTCTCACTATTAATTTTATCTAGATCTTCTATATACCCATACCTATATAGCCCAAAAGGAGCATCTTTATACATTTCTTCTATGCATCTAGTCCTAGCATAAGCTGCCTTATTATCTACTTTTGCATTTATTTTTTGTCTTATATTTTCCTTTTCTTGGTTTACATACATTTCTTTAAATTTACCATTTTCTAAGTATGGATTAAATACTATTTCTGTTAATTTTTGAATACTTTGTTCTAACATATTTTGATTACTTTTTGGTAAAAATTCGTCATTTATGCTCTCGAAATAGAATTTTAAAATATGATTATCTCCTGTCTTATCTATTCCAGCATCAAAACTTGCTCCATACATTTCTTCTAAAGTTTTACTTATATCTTCTTGTGTAGGCATATTTTTAGAGCCACGCCTTAGTACCGCTGAAAGTACTGCATTAAATGTTACATATTCCCTATCTAATGGTACAGTTAAAAAAATAGCTATTAGGTTTGTTTTAAATTTGTCTGTATTTATATTATGGATTGTAATTCCATTTTTTAAATCATGTTTTTTGTATTCCAACTTTATCAATCCCTTCTAAATCAAATATGATTTAGTATACTACAAAATTAGTTAATTATTCAAGTAAAATAGAAAAAAAATCCATATACTTTGTCATAAAGTTAATTTTTACTCATATAAATTACTAAAAGTTAAGTACAAACATTTTGTACATAGGAGGTAAAACAAATGGAAAATCTCGGATTATACCAAGACATTGCAAAAAGAACAGATGGCGATATATATGTTGGGGTTGTAGGTCCTGTAAGAACTCGGAAAATCTACTTTTATAAAAAAGTTTATGGATTTACTTGTAATACCTAATATAAATAACGACTACAAAAAAGAGCGTACTAAAGATGAACTTCCTCAAAGTGCAGGTGGAAAAACTATAATGACAACTGAACCCAAGTTTGTACCAAACGAAGCAATCGAAATTACAATAGATAATAATTTAAAACTTAAAACTCGTTTAGTTGATTGTGTTCGGATATTTAGTCCCAAACAGTATTGGTTATTTAGAAGATGATAAACCTAGGATGGTAAAAACTCCTTGGTCTGACCTTGAAATTCCATTTGAACAGGCAGCTGAAATTGGAACTAAAAAGGTCATTGAAGAACATTCTACCATAGGAATTTTAATTACTACAGATGGAAGCTTCACAGATATTCCAAGAGAAGATTATGTCAGTGCAGAAGAAAGAGTTGTTTCTGAAATAAAGGCAATCAATAAACCCTTTATAATACTTTTAAACTCTAGTCATCCTGAAAATTCTGATACCAAAAATTTAGCAAAAACTCTTTCAGAAAAATATGACTCTACTGTTATGCCTATAAATTGTGCTGAACTTAATATTTCAGATATATCTAACATACTTTCTAAAATTTTATATGAGTTTCCAGTAAGTCAAGTCAATTTTTCTTTTCCAAAATGGATTAATGGTTTAGATTTTTCTCATCCAGTAAAACAGGAATTGTTTGAACAAGTAACATCTGCTTTTAGTAATATTTCTTTATTAAAAGAAGCTTCCTCTTGCACCAATACAATTAGTCAAACTGATATTATAACAAAAACACAAATTGATAATATAGAACTCGGAACAGGTATAGTAAATGTATCTGTGACATTAAAAAATGATTTATTCTATCAAGTATTATCGCAAATGACTGGGGTTCAAGTTTCTAATGAGGGAGATTTGTTTGGAGTTATAACTGATTTGTCTTCTGCTAAAAAGAAGTATGACAAAATAGCAATAGCTTTGGATGAAGCCAACCGTAAAGGTTATGGAATAGTTACTCCTTCTATTGATGAATTAATTTTAGATGAACCAGAAATGGTAAAACAGGGCTCTCGCTTTGGTGTAAAGCTTAAGGCTACTGCTCCAAGTCTTCATATCATAAAAGCAAATATAGAAACTGAAATTTCTCCAATAGTGGGCTCTGAGAAACAATCAGAAGAACTTGTTAATTATTTACTTTCTGGATTTAAAGATGATCCATTAAAAATTTGGAATACAAACATATTTGGAAAGAGTTTACATGAACTTGTTAATGAGGGACTTCAAACTAAACTTGCTAAAATGCCAGAAGAAGCACAAATGAAATTACAAGAAACACTAGAAAGAATTGTAAATGAGGGTAGCGGAGGATTAATTTGTATAATTTTATAAATTAAGACAGTACCAAATAAAGTATGTAAGTTTTTTTTGTCTTACATACTTTATTTGATTAGCTTTCTTTTCATTTTTTTAGTAAAAAGTTTATTATTTACCGTTTTTCACATATTCCTCTGCTAGTGCTAATAATTCTTCTCGAACTTTTTCTAATCTTTGAATTGCTAACTCTTTTGATATTTTAGGACTCACTTAATACTACTCCTTCCTTTTGTACATTCATATAAAAAGGTAATGCGTCTAGCCAATAATTAAATTTATCAATATTTTTTACTAATGGAGACAATTCAAATTCAAAATTATTGTCATACTCAATGTCATAAGCATAGTCCCATATTTTATCTCTATATTCAACTATTTCATCGTCAGAAAGATCTGTTAAAATCATTATATCTATATCAGAACTTTTGTTAAAGTCTCCTCTTGCATATGATCCATATAGTATAATCTTTTTTACTCTTTTATCTAAAATTTTATTTATCCCATTTATAAACTCATCAATAATTTTCTTTACATTTTCTGGTATATTACTCATTAAATTCACTTTCTCCAAATATTAGGTATATTCATTTTTTATTTTGTACAGTTTTTTCTAAATTTATTTAGAAAAAAGTTAATATCAATATAAAAATGGTTTTTCTGCAATTTATGTGAAACAAATACTTTCATTTTTATAATTAACAGATAATACTAAATTTTTGAAAATTATTTTTTAAAAAATAAAAAGTTATAAAATTCATTGATAACAACCCAAGTTTAACAATTGAAATAATATAAAAACATAAAATCGTTTGTATTTAACTTATATCATATTTTATAGTTTTTCTACAAAATAACAATTATTTATTAAATAAATGCTAATTATATTAGCATTAAATATTTACCATTTTTTACCTTTTCTAGTATTTTAAATTGACTTAGTTTTTTCACTGTTTTGCTTATTGTAGCAATCGATGTATTTAAATTACTAGCAAGTTGTTTTTGTGTTATTTGTACTAATCCATCCTGATTCGATGTATTTAATAAATATATTATAATTGACATTTGCTTCTTACTACAATTTAATAAAATCTCACAAAATATATTTTTATTAATTAATACATCATCTTTTGAACAATTAGCTTTATTAGCCTTTTCTACTCTTTTAAGCATATTATAAGTTTGTTTATGTGCTATTTTATTTAAATCTCTTTGAATCCACTTTAATGAAAAATTATCTTTACTCAATTTTGTACAAATTATGTTATATGTTTTTTTCATATCTTGTTTTATGTTTTCGTTATCTTTAAATATTTTCATTTTATTGTTTTTATTCTCAAAAAATGTTGGTACTTGTATGCAATCTGTATTTATACAAAACACTTGATTTTCGCTCTTATTTATATAGCAGCTTAAAATTAAATTCATCGCTTGATATACTGCAAATACCTCAATTTCAGTTGAATTTTTTATTGCAATTCGACTTTTTTTTGAATATGATTTTACAATTTTATCTCCTAACATTACTATAATTGAATATGTTGCAATAGAACTTTTATTGTTAAAACTAGCATCTGTATATATGTTGTAAATTTTTTGTTTTTTCATCTATTATCACTCCAATCAATTTTTTTCATATTATATAACATATTTTTAGTAATGTCAAACATTTGTTTAATAAAACTATTGTTTTTTTTAAAGTCTTTAATCCAAAATAAAAACTCACATACATAATGTGAGCATTAACAAAATAAATTAGATATTTTTACTATACTTTTCTAAAATATAAAATTTAATGTACATTTGGTTCTTCTACAATATCACTCTCATAAATTGCAGAAGAACCTGTTTTATTTCAAAAAAGATAGCTTATATTTTTATAAATTTACTTCCCAATATCCTATTTTTTTAGATCCGACCCTCCTTATAATACCTTTTTCTTTTAATTTATCCATATTTCTTTCTATAGATCTTTTGCTTGTGTTTAATTTTTCAGCTAATTCAGCCTGTTTTACTTCTTTATTTTTTGTTATTTTCTCTAATATTTCTTTCTGTGTTTCATTTAAACCGACACTTAAACCGACATCATTTACTATATTTAAATTTGCAACTTTTTCTAATTCTTCATCCGTCTTTCTATAGAAAATCACTGTAAATCCTAATTTATCCTGTCTAAATTCTACCTTCACCTCATTTTTTTTGACATTCTTCATAAATTCTTCTTATTCCTGTACCAAATGCTTCAATCTCATGTGTTAAAAATAATGTTTGTGCTATTATTTTATTTCTTAAAATTGATTTTCCAGTTCCATCTATAAAATCTTGCGGTGTATATTCCTCTGGAAAGGTTCCTGGGTTGTATATTTCGATTCTATCTTTAAAAATAGATATTTCACTCTCTTGATTACTTATCATTGACTGATGGCATAAACAATTCATAATAGCTTCCCTGATAGAGTCTACTGGAATTTCTGGTATTTCAAGCCTTTCAATTCTTCCTGTTTTAAAATTAGCAGTCCATTTAATGTGCTCTTTTACATAGTTTTCTCCTATTTGGCTTAATTCTATAATATTTCCCGTTCTTCTTGAAATATCAATAAACGTATTTTTTGTATTTGTCGCAAAAACCGCCATTTTTAAAACAATATTGGCATTATTTCCAAAAAGAGCATTACCTGTATTTAATAAGTATCCTTTTTCATCTATTAGACCTAACCTATTTAATATATCATGCTTGTTTGTATATTCATAATTAATTCTTTGGCTTTCATTACCTTTCTTTATACATTTTTTTAGAAGCTCTTCATTTATATCTTCATATGTATATTCTGTTATTTGCTTTTCCCACCCGAGTATCTGCTCTATTTACTTTTAATATTAAATTTCTTAGCTCATGTTGAGATAAGCATTTATCTTCATCACTAACTCTTATATAAGCTCTACCATTAGCCAAATATGGAATGTCGTTTCCTTCAAATTCGATTTTAATACAATTTTTATTTTCTAATTTTATTACATCAATTACAGGATAAATTTTGGGCTCAATACTATCAGTTATAGTACGCAAGATATTTCTTAATGTATCTTCTCCAATTTGTTGACCCAAAATTGTACCATCATTTTTTATTCCGAAATATATAATTCCCTTTTGATGTTTATTTAATATAGATACAATTGATATTATTGCTTCTTTTAATTCACTTGTAGATTTTTTTAATTCTGTAGTTTCATCCTCAGAAAACTTATTATTCATTGTAAACAATCCTTTTTTAAGTTTTATTTTATATTTTTTTACAATAACGTATTAAAACCAATCGTCCATTTTATATTCTTTTTCTAATTTTTCATCAAAATAAATTTTACTTAATACTTTAAGTTCTCTTAAACTTTCATCTTTTAAAGAAAAACTAAAAACTTGTTTAGTTGGAGCTGATGCAATAAATTTTAATGCTGCTAAAGTACTTGGTGTTATCTTAATATCACTTTTATCTTGTCTACCACAAATCTCACACTTTACACCATCATCTTTTATACTAAATTCCGTTAAATGTTCTTTATCACCGCAATTTACACATTCTGTAAGTCTTGGCTTAAATCCTAATATACATAGTAATTTTACTTTAAAAACACTTAAAATAAAGTCCATATCTCTATCAGTTTCTGAAATCATATATAAAGTATTTAAAAATAGTTGTAAAACTTTATAACTGTTCTCATTTTCATTTGTTACATCTTGTATTATTTTTGTAATATGTACAGCATATTTTATTTTATCTAAATCTGTTCTTATATTATAAAACATCTCTATACTATCAGAAGAATTTATTAAATAACTTCCTTTAGATTTATATAAAACATAATCTCCAAAATACAAAAATTGTGTGCTAGCTAAGAGACCACTCGTTTGACGATTAGCCCCTTTTGCTACACACGCTATTTTACCGAAGACCTGGTGTTAACATTGTCACCATTTTATCGAAGTCTCCCATATTACTTTCCGAAATTATTATTCCTTTCGTTTTTATAAGCTTCATTTGGCTCCACCTTTTTAAGATTTGATATATTGCTCTCAATATTCTCTATTTGTTTTAGTTCTAAAAACGTATCTAAATTTCCTGTTGACTTAAACATATTCCAAGCCATATCTTTAATATTATTTGTCATAATGTCCACTTCCTTCTTGTGTTATCCTTTCCATTTTCTTTGAATTTTATGCTACCTATTTATACATCTGTGAAACTTTTTAATATTTTGTCATTATTAATCCAATCTTCTTTTACTTTAACCCAAGTCTTCAAATTTATTTTTGTACCTAAATTTTTTTCTAAATCTTGTCTAGCAAAAGTTCCTATTTTCTTTAACATTTCCCCATTTTTACCTATTATAATTCCTTTATGCGACTGTCTTAAACAATAAATTGTTGCTTCTATATTATAAAACTTTTCGTTTTCCCTAGTTTTCTTCATTTTCATTTTATCTACTTCAACATATATACCGTGAGGAACTTCATCTCTTAGCAGTTTTAAAGCCTTTTCTCTAATCGTTTCTTCTACTATTTGCTTTACTGTTTGGTCTGTATATTGTTCTTTTTCATAATACATAGGTCCTGGTTCTAAATTTTTTTCTATTTCATCTAAAATTATATTTCTATATTTTTCCTTTGTTGCAGAAATTGGGATCACTCCTGAAAAATCATATTCATCTTTATACAAATCAATCAATTTTGCAAGTTCAATTTTATTTGTTAAATCGATCTTATTTATTATTAAAATACATTTTTTATTTGCTTCTCTTATTTTCTCTAGTATTTTTTCATCTCCCCTTCCTACCTCTTTATTTGTAGCTTCTATCAAAAATAAGACTATATCACATGTATTTATTGCATCCCAAGACAATTCAATCATATTTTCATTTAATTTTGCTTTTGGTTTGTGTATTCCAGGAGTGTCTGTAAAAATAATTTGTGAATTATCTCTATTTACAATTCCTTTTATTTGTGTCCTTGTAGTTTGAACCTTATCTGTTATAGCTGCTATTTTTTCACCTACTAATAAATTTATTAATGTTGATTTTCCTACATTTGTTCTTCCACAAATTGTAACAAACCCTGATTTAAATTCTTGCTCCATCTATCCTCCAAAATTACAATAACCTTTTAACATCATTAAATGTTACAAATATTACAAGTGCTATAAGCAAAGTAAATCCTATAAGTTGTATATATGCTTCTGTAGTTTCTTTTAGTGGTTTTTTTCTTATTGCCTCTATAATTAATATTACAATTTTTCCTCCATCTAATGCTGGAAATGGTAGTAAGTTCGTAACACCTAAAGATACAGATATCATAGCTAGCATATTTAAATATTCTACAATTCCTGTTGTTCCGCTAATAAGTCCAGAAATTCCAACAGGACCTGTTAAATCATTTATACCTACTCCACCTGTAAATATCATTTTTATGCTTTCTATAATTGCTTTACCAAATGCAAGTGTAGCTTCAAATGCTGTTCCGATATTTTTATATAAAAATGTTATTAAACCAAAATATACGATTACTCCAAACACAATATTAACAAGTCCGCCTGCTGCCACTATTGCTATTCTTTTAGGTATACTTGCTTTATTGAATGCTCCTTTTTCTTCTGAAAGTTCTACTTCTCCTTCCAAACTAACAAATCCACCAAGTGGAATTAATCTAATAGCATATTTCGTTTCTTTTCCTTGTCTTGAAAATATTTCTGGTCCAAAACCTATTGCAAATTGATTTACTTTTACTTTACAAAGTTTTGCAACTAGAAAATGTCCACCTTCATGTATAAGTATTAAAAAGCCTAATAAAAAAATAATTTTTAATGCTGAAATTATAAATCCTATCAAAATTACCTCCAAATTATTTTATAAAACATCTTTTTTTAGTTATCAAAATATTGATACAAAAATAGCATCTTTTAGTGGATTATCCATAGAAGCTATTATTTTATTTCTTGTATATTTGAGAAAGTAATAATATTCCTCTAATATTACCTTTCCCGAATAAAAATAAACAACCATATCTGCATATGCATGCAAACCATAAATCCTATAACTATGTTCCAAAATATATCCTATATCACTCATATAATAACCTTCAAGGAACTGGCAACACCATGAATCAATGTTTTTTTCTTTTAGTTCACCTAAAATTTCATCCTCAGGAATATTTTTTATTTGCTCTAAAACATCATTAACTTCTTTTTTATCTTTTTCATATCCTATAAACTTATACTCATCTTCTAACAGTTTTAATATATTTTTAGAAAAGAGCTCAGGCTTTAATGTTAAATGGAAAAGATTACCCTCATCTTCAAAATTATAAATATCTATATTCATCTCCTTAGATATTATATTTTTTATTTGATCCACAGTGAGTTCTTCTTTATAACCTTTTGTTATATAAATATCTGTAGCAACTCCTACATTAATATATTGTCCCATATCATATCCCTCCTTTTTATAATTTTTCGTATTATATCATATGGAACATTTTTTCGCAAGTGCTCTTTTATATTTTTTTGATTTTTATAAAACATACAAAAATGTCATATATGCAAATGGTGCTGTAAATATTAAACTATCTATTCTATCTAGCATTCCCCCATGTCCAGGGATTATATTTCCATAGTCTTTTACGTCTGTTAATCTTTTTATTCCAGATGCTGTTAAATCTCCTATTTGAGAGATTAAACTTAATACAATACTTACAATTAGTATAAATAAATAAGAAATTTCTGTTCCCCAAAATTTATTTGAAATTGCTATATATATCAAACTAATTACAACTGCTCCTATTAATCCGCCAATTGTTCCTTCTATTGTTTTCTTTGGGCTTATTTTTGTAAGCTTGTGTTTTCCAAAATATTTTCCAATTAGATATGCAAATATATCTGTAGACCAAGATATAATAAAACATAATCCCATTAAAATTTTACCATGTTCCATATTTCTTATAAGTTCTAAGAATGTCAAAAAGAGTGGTATATACATTATTCCAAAAAATGTATATGCTATATCTTTAAATGTATATTTCATATTTGTTAGTATCATTTGTAAAGATAGTAACAATATTATAACAGGTATTAAATATGTAATCACTGGTATTAAAGAAGACGTATTCCCAAATGTAGCCCATACTATAAATATATTACTTAAATATCCTATCCATTCTATTGGCTTTGAAACTTTTTTTATAGCATTAAAATATTCAGACATACAAATTATACTCGCAACTAATATTCCCACGCCTATTACATAACTATTTCCAAATATAATTGCTAGTACAATAAGTGGTAAACCTATAACTGTAGTCAAAACTCTTTTTAATTCCATTATTTATTTCCCCTTTTTAATTTGCGCCAAATTTTCTAGTCCTTTTTTGATATTCTATTATTGCATTATCTAGGTCTTCTTCTGTAAAATCTGGCCAATATTTTTCTACAAATAAAAATTCCGAATAAACAAGTTGCCATGGTAAAAAATTACTTAATCTCATTTCTCCACTTGTTCTTATAAGTAAATCAGGATCTGGTATACCTGCTGTATATAATTTATCTGAAACCATCTTTTCATCTATATCATTTATTTCTATTTTTTTATTTTCCACATCTTCTGCTATTTCTTTTATTGCTTTTACTATTTCTGCTCTTCCTCCATAATTTAAAGCAATATTAAATGTTACACCTGTATTATTTTTAGTTCTTTCGATACAATCTGCTATTCCTTTTTGCATTTTAGTACTAAATACTGTAGTATCCCCTAAAAACTTAACTCTTATGTTCTCAGAATCCGCTCTTTTTGAATATTCTTCTATATAGTTTTGAAATAATAACATTAAAGAATGTACCTCATCTTTTGACCTTTTCCAATTTTCTGTTGAAAAAGCATATAATGTTATGTACTTCAATCCTATTTTGTTTGCATATCTTACTATTTTTTCTAATGTTTTTGCTCCTTCTTTATGTCCAAAAGCTATATTTTTTCCATTTGCTTTTGCCCAACGTCTATTTCCATCCATTATTATAGCAATATGAGTTGGTAAATCTTCTTCTTTAAAATTCATTTATAAACTCCCTTGTATAATATGTTTATAAGGCTTATTAATATAAATTTTATAGTAAACATATTATTTATTTCTATCTTTTATATAAATTGCAAGTTTTTTTAAGAACTCTGCATTAAAACTATCTGCTATATTTACAGCATAATTTGTTTTTTCTTCCAATATTTTTTTTGCTTTTTCTAAACCATATTTAGAAACATATGTACATTTTCCTTTTTCTTCGTCATTTCCTACAGGCTTTCCTGTGATTTTTTCATCTCCTTCTACAGATAATATATCATCTTTTATTTGAAATGCAAGACCAATGTTATCTGCATATTCTGTTAATTTTACTAGAGATTTTTCATCACATCCACCTAAAATCGCACCCATTCTTACACATAGTTTTAAAAATGCACCTGTTTTATTTTTGTGAATATATTCTAGGAAATCTTTTGATATTTCTTTTCCCTCAAATTCTGTATCTACATATTCCCCAGCAATCATTCTGTCTACTGCTAAAGAAAATTCATTAAATACTTTTAATTTTCTTTGTAAATCTTCTTTATTTTTTGTATTTAATAAATCATTACTTATAACAATATAGCTATTATTTAATAAACCATCTCCAGCAAGAATTGCTGTTGCTTCATTAAATTTTTTATGATTTGTAGGTTTTCCATGTCTAAAATCATCATTATCTATTCCTGGTAAATCATCATGTATTAAAGAAAAATTATGTACCATTTCTATAGCTACAGCATAAGGCATACATTTTTCTACATCATCTCTAAATAATCTATATGTAGCTAAAACTAAGATTGGTCTTAGTCTTTTTCCTCCTGCCATTAAACTATATTCCATAGATTCGTTTAGAACTTGTTCTGGACAATTTTCTCTTCTTAAATATTTTTCTAAATTTTGTTCTACTTCTGATTGGTATTTTTTTAATTCTCCCTTAAAATCCATATTAAACCTTTCTATACAGAAAGTATTTCCCTTTCTTTATTTTCTACCATTTTGTCTATTTCACCTATTGCTTTGTCTGTTAAGTCTTGAACTTTATTTTCTGCTTGTTTTTCTTCATCTTCTGTTATTTCACTATCTTTCAAAGATTTCTTTACCATATCTATTCCATCTCTTCTAACATTTCTTACTGCAACTTTTGCATCTTCTGCTTGTTTTTTTATGTCTTTAACAATTTCTTTTCTTCTTTCTTCGGTTAATTCAGGAAATGTAAGTCTAATTACTTTTCCATCATTATTTGGATTTATTCCAATATCTGATGCTAGTATTGCTTTTTCTATTTCTTTTAATACTGATAAATCCCATGGTTGAATTACAATAAGTCTTGCTTCTGGAACTGAAATACCAGCGACTTGATTTACTGGTGTTGGTGTTCCATAATAATCTATTTTGACTTTGTTTAATATTGCAGGATTAGCTCTTCCTGCTCTTATTTCTGAAAATTTTTCATTTAAGTTTTCTACTGATTTGTTCATTTTTTCTTTAATAATATTATAATCTATCATTTTTTATTTATGTTAGCTTTTTACTAACATAACCTCCTTCAAAAAATTTTTTATTTTACAAGTGTGCCTATTTTCTCTCCTTTAACAGCTCTTACTATATTTTCTGGGTCAGATATTCCAAATACTACAAGTGGAATATTATTATCTTTACATAGTGCTGTTGCTGTAGAATCCATTACTTTTAAATCTTTTTCTAAAACTTCTTGATAAGTTATCTCATCATACTTTATAGCCTTAGGATCTAGTTTCGGATCAGCTGAATAAACTCCATCTATTGATTTTCCAAGTAATATTGCATCTGCTTCTATTTCTGCTGCACGAAGTGCTGCTCCTGTGTCTGTTGTAAAAAATGGATTACCTGTTCCACATGCAAATATTACAACTCTTCCTCTTTCTAAATGTTTTAAGGCTTTCCTTTTTATAAATGGTTCTGCTATTTCTCTCATATCTATTGCTGTTTGAACTCTAGTATAAACTCCTCTAGCTTCTATTGCATCTTGAAGAGCTAAAGCATTCATTGCAGTTGCAAGCATTCCCATGTAATCTGCTGTTGTTTTTTCCATTTGTTCTCCATTTCTTCTTCCTCTCCAGAAGTTACCTCCTCCAACTACTATTGCTACTTGTACTCCCATTTCTACAATTTCTTTTATTTTATCACTAAGCATTCCAACTACTTCTGTATTTATTCCTGTTTTTTCACTTCCTGCAAGTACTTCTCCACTTAATTTTAAAAGTACTCTCTTGTATTTTACTTGAGACATCTTACCAATTCCTTTCTTATTTTTTCATGGTTATTCTATCACAAATAAATTAATTTAACAATAGAAAAAAATAAAAAAGCAGGGTCATTTCATCATTTATTACAATTTTGTAACATTTCTAAAAAAATGCTTAAATATCAATCGCTGCGTATCATCTTAATTATGTTAATTGCTTTACGTTATTAAATAAAATATAAAATTTATTAATTATAAAAGTATTGAAAACTCAATGGTTAAATTCAAATATTACAATTTTGTAATAATCGGTGAAATTACCCTGATAAAAAAGAAAAGAAAAATAGTTACAATTCACAGTTTCTCTAATTAAGGAATATCAATAAAACTAATCGTCATCTTACAATTATTTTGTTTTCTGATAGCACTTATCACTATTAAGTAAACTTATCTTTTGAAAAAATATTTATTTAATTTATAAATTCATTTAGATTTAATTTTGATATACCTTCTTTTATATCTATCCTTTGCTTTCTTATTTCATTTATATATGTCTGTTTTTTCAATAATTTCAATATTATTTCAATTTCTGTTTGGAAATTGTTTCTATATATTCTATCAGTCTTTTTGTAACTTCTTCTGGCGATCCACCTTGCATATTAAATTTATTTTCTATTTTTTCATATACTTTTTTATAATAGTTTATATCAGCCTTTATTTCTCTTAAATAATACTTTCTTTCTTTTTCAGTTTCTATTATTAATGGATATACATTATCATCTTCATCAGCATATACCAATCTCTTTAAAATACTTTCAGGTTCATCTTGAAGTTCTATTGCTAATACATTTGGTTGCTTTATTGCAGGAAGAAATGCCCTTACATAAAAAATAGGTGAAACTGCTATTACTACATTATCGTCATATTTATTTATAATATCTAATAAAATTTCTCCTCTTTTTTTATGTCTTCCATAATCAAAAGGATTTTCCTTTTTAAATAAATCTATTTTTTTATATCTTCTTTTTATCTCATCATCCAAATCATCATAATCATAATTTAATTCTTTACTTAGCATTTTTCCTATTGTAGATTTTCCAACATTTGTTATTCCAAATAATAATATCTTCATAATTATTCCCTTCTCGTATGAATAATTTAATTCATATCTTTAAACTTATTTAATTATTTTCAAAATCTCCTAAAATTTCAATTTGCTTATTGTAATTTGTAATGCTATATTCATATGGTAAAATCTTTTTCTATAATTGTTTCGATAGATTATATTATATCGAAACAGCATTGTTTTTTCAAGGGTTTAACATATTTTTTGTTTTAGTTGCAATTTTTATTTCTTAAAATTTAAAAAGTAAAAATCTTGATTTTAAGCCTTTAAATTTTTTTCTCCTTTGTACTTCTACTTTTTTCTGTTTTTTGAACATTGAAAAAATTCGTCCGAAAAAATGTTATACCAGATATCAAAATAAGCGATTAAAAAATCCTCGTAATTATTATAGAAAATGTAGATTATTCGCATAAAAATTACATTAAAAACAATCTCTTATAGTAAATATTTGCAATTAGCAGCTACCCATCTTTTTGTCGTAGAAAGCAATAAAAAGTAAATTAATTACCAGCTTTCTTATTTCTTTATTTTTTTAATGTATATAATGTAGTTTTATAAACTTTAATAAAATCAAAAATAATGGAGCAATTTAAGGAGGTTATTTGCGAAAAATTTCTTCCTATTCATTTCTAATAAATAATTTGATTAATCAACTGATAGGAGAAAGAATGTCTAAATGTTGTAAAATTGCTAAAAAAATGATTGATAATAACTTGTCTTATAATATGAATAAGTTTGTATATTTAGATTTTAATTTTCCAAACTAATTTGTAATAAGAATGTTGCTAATAAAGACCATTGAAAGGTCTTTATTAGTTTTCATTTATATAATTTAATTCTTTGTAATTACATTGAATTAAATTAGTATTTTATAAATTAATAATATTATTTATAATTTCTATATCTTCTATTTTGTTAATCGCAAAGCATTTTTTACCTAAATCTTTTATAGAAGCACCTAGATGATACATCTCTTTATTATCTATTACAATAAATCTGTCATGAAATTTATTTGTTTTAGCAACTTTAAGAATAGGATATTCTTTATTGAATTTTTTAATATCTAAAGTGTCAATATTACTTTTTTCTGATGCTAATATAACTACTTCTACATTGCTTTTCTTTTTTGCTAACATTTTTAAAATACTGTCGTCAATATAATTGTCTATTATTAAAATTTTCTTATTAGCTTTTTTAATAATATCTATAATTAGACTATATGCATCATATATTTGCCCATCAAAAAATATTCTTTGCTTGATATTATCTTCTAACTGAAGTTGATTGAAGATTTCATCAAATTTTTTATCATGTTCTAGTAATTTATATTCCATATTTGTTAATCTTTCAAATACTTGTCCATTTAACGATATAAATTTTCTCATTTCTATAAATGTTTTTATTATATTAATACTAACTTTACAGCTATATCATTTTTTAAAACACCTGCTAACATAGCAATTCCCTGTTCTGTAAAAACATAAGGTAAATATCTTCTTCCTCCTCTAAGTTCATCTTTTATTTCTAAATTTTGTTTTGAGGTTCCAAATTGGAACCTCAAAGTTTGAAATTCATTTTCTGTTAGTTGAAAACAAAATTCCTCTGGCAATCTATCAATATTTCTTTTTACAGCTTTATTCAAATTTTTAGTTTCATAATGATATAACATTGCTACATCACTATCTAGCATAACTTGTTTTCCTCTTATTGTATATATTAATTTTTTTATATCTTAATTTGTTAATTCATTTTGAATTGCTAAATTGTTTTGTTCCATAAATTCACATCCTTTTTATTGGTATATATTTTAAAACATATGTTTGTATTTGTCAAGTGTTTTATAAATATTTTTATTTTTTCTCTGTCATAACCTATCGGTGTATAGCTACTTTCATTTATTCTTTACATCCACATATAATTCCACACACAACCATAAATAGAATATGGGTTAATTTATATGTTATATAGCTTTCATTTCTGTATTCTTCTACTATACTAAAATATATTTCACATTTTTCAAATAAATTTTCTCTTTCCATTTCTATCACCAAATAGATTTTACTTTATTTCTGCTTATTTTTCGACATCATATATATTACAGAATTGTTACAAAAAATTGAAAATTTATTAAATTGCCGTGGATTAGTATGTAACAAATATTTTACTTTACCATTTTTAGCCGTATAATTGTAGTCTTTAATAAGTTCTAGCAATTCGTTATTTGGCTTTAATTCTTGTATTACTTTAAATTCAAGCATAAAAAATGTCCTCCTTTCTTAAATTTAAGAAAACATTTTTGAGATTTTTATAATTTTCTAAAAATAAAAAAAACTTACAAACCATTACAATTCGTAAGCTGTCTTAAATTGGAGCGATTAAGGAGGTTATTTGCGAAAAATTTTCCTCCCACTTTTTGCTAAAAAATAATTTTCAATAGTTCTTGCATTTAAAACAAATGTTTGATATAATACTGCTATATAAAATTGCAAGGAGCTGATATTATGAATGAAAATGAAATCGAAATAAAAAATAATACAATTATACATAAAGATAGTTCTTTAAATAGATTAGATTTATCTTTTATTAAGCACATAGAATTGAGTGAATATAAGAAAAGTGATCTACTAGCTTACTGGATAACTGATTTCGCTGAATATCATGATGAAGAAAGAACATTTAATATTGCAAAGTCTGGGATGTATTCTCGTGGAGATGTTATAAAAGTAAATCTAGGATTTAATATAGGTAATGAATTAGGTGGATTACATTATTGTATTGTTTTAAATAAATATGATAATACAAGAAATGGTGCTTTAAATGTTATTCCATTAA
>CAZUHD010000013.1:0-26063 GCA_964620415.1 uncultured Clostridium sp. | reverse complement strand
TACAGATAAATTAACATTGTTTTATTAAATTTATATTAGAGCTGTGAATTGTAACATTTTAGCTTCTCCGTTTGTTAATATTAATATGTTATTATCTGACTATTTTCCATTGATAATTTACCACCTTAAGCTGCAATAAATTGTAGAATTATTGTATCTTTATTCGTTATGACTGTATAGTTCCATTAGACTTTGACTTTTATAAAAAAGTATGCTAAAATAAAAGTGGGGAAAATGAGAAAAATAAATAAATCTCAAAAATCCCACGAGGTGATATTATGAAATATATGAAAATAATTAATGAATTAAGAAATAAATATACACATGGAATGATATTGAAAGATGAGTTATTTAATTTATATAAAAAGATCTATTCAAATGATAATATTAAAACATTTGAAAATATGATTGGTCTATTGAAACAGTATGAAATAATAACAGACTATTCAAATGTATATTATATGATTATGGAAAAAGCTTTATATAAGATTAAAGAACAAGATGAATTAAAAAAAATCAATAACCTTATTTTTAAAGAATATAAAGATATAAAAACGATTGTATGGAATACAAATATTTTGAATGAATTTACTCAGCATTATATTATTAATAATTATACTATAGTTGAAACAGAGAAATTTGCAATAGAATTGATTCTTACATTATTGAAAGAAAAGTTAATGAAAAAATATACAATAGTTTCAGAGAAAATGTATAATGAAAATAAAAATATGTTTTTAAATAATGAAAATTTGTTAATAGTTAAATCATTGAATTCAAGAGCACCATTAGATAAAAATGAAGATGGAATTTTAGAACCAACAATAGAAAAAATAATGATTGATTTATATAAGGATAAATTATATGAATTTGTTCAGGGAAAAGAGCTAGAATATATATATAATAATATATTTGAAAATTATAGTGTAAATTTTAAAAAATTATATTCATACGCAAAAGATAGAGGAAATATAGAACAGTATAGGAATTATATAAAAAAGTTGAAAGTATTTGATGAAGTTTAAGGAGAAAAAATGATTGCAGAACAGATAAAAAATAAAGAATTACTAGAAGAGTCAATAAGAGAATTAAAAAAAGAAAATCCAGCTGCTGATTTACAATTGTTAGAAAAAACTATTGGTGCTTTATATTTAGTAGAAAATTTGGTGAATAATGGATTGGATTTTATATTTAAAGGAGGAACATCGTTAGTTTTATTATTAGATAAATTAAAACGATTTTCTGTTGATGTAGATATAATAACAGAAGAAAGTAAGGAAAAGGTAATACAATGTTTTCAAAACTTAGTTGAAAATCAAGATTTATTTACAAGATTTGAAGAAAATGTAAGAGAAAATTCAACAAGTCAAAGAATGAATTTACAGCATTATAAATTTTTTTTAAATCTGCAACAGATGAATCTGAAAAATTTATATTGTTGGATGTTGTATATGAAAGTAATAAATATCCTAAAATTATAACTAAAAATATAAGAGCTGATAAATTAAAAGTTGCAAGCGATTTAATTGTAAAAATACCTAGCATAGAAAGTATTTTAGGGGATAAACTTACTGTTTTGGGAACAAAAACTACAGGCATAAGTTATGATTCCAAGAAAGAATTGGAACTTATGAAACAATTATATGATGTGGACAAGCTATTTAATGAGGCAGAAAATATAGATATTATAAGGGAAAGTTTTATAAATATAGCAAATAAGGAACTTAAATATAGAAAATTATTTGAAATTACATATAATGATGTTTTGGAAGATATTAAAGATTTTTGCAAAGATATTATTTTATTAAACCGTGAACATATAAAAAAAATTAATTCTGGGATAAAAAGCTTAAAAAGTTTTATAATGGAAAAAAATTTTTTAATAGATATTGAGGTATTAACTGCGGCAAGTAAAGTTCTTTATTTAATAAGTTTAATTAAAAGTGAAAAAATTTTTATAGAAAAATATAAGGAGAACAATATAATTCCAGATGTTATTATACCATTAGAGTACAAAAAGAGATTAAATAAAATAAAAAAATATAATAAGGAAGCTTATTATTACATATTAAAAAGTTTTGAATAAAAAAAGTGTGAAATTTGACTTTTAAATTATAAAAGAAAATATAAAAACGAAACTGCTCTGTACCTATAAAGTGTGAGAAGCAGTTTTTAATAAATATTTATTGATTTAATTATACAATAATTTAAGTTGATAATACTAATAGTATATGTAAATAGTAAAAAAAGTAATTTAGGAAATAAAACAATTACAGTATCTTATTTATTATAACTTTTTATTCAGCACCATTTCCTCTTTTAAGAATTTGCTGTAAGTTCTTTTAATACAAAATTTAAAAATAGAGTGTTAATGATAAACTAAAAAATCACTTTTAGACTTTCATTTAATAAAAACATGCTAAAATAAAAATAGGGAAAATGATAAAGATAGAAAAAATCAAAATCCCACGATGTAATATTGTGAAATAATATGAAAATTAATTAACGAATGAAGAAATAAATACGTACAAGAAAGCTTATTATATTATGACAGACTTGTACACTTAACAAGTTAGTGAACGAGCAAAAAATATCAAATGATTTTTCAAAAAATCTTAGAATTATCTTAATTTCATCAATAAAGTTGTTTCCATTTTCTACCACCTTAAGCTGCAATAAATTGTAGAATTATTGTATTTTTCGCTTGATAAGTTATGTAAATAGTAGTATAATAATATTAGATGTAAAATAGCAAAATAAATGAAAATTTATGACGCAAAGCCACAGATCTAAAAGGATAAAATCCTCATGATAGCTAGGTTGCCTTCCAATTTTTAGGAGGGTATTTTTTTTATTGAAAATTTAGGTAAAGATTAATAAAATAAAGCATAAAATTAGAATAAATAGAAGAATATTACAAAAATATTACATCAAAATTAATTTTATATTACAAGCATAAAAACCTATTGAATTAATAGAAAAAATATTGTAAAATAAAAAAAGAATTATGTAGTAATTTGAGAAAAAATGAAAATTCAAGGAGGAATAACAAATGGCATCAAATCCAATGCAAAGACAAGCAAGAAATTCATTTCTATTAGGAATGGTAGCTGCTATTTTAGTGGCAGCCATAATAATAGTAATATTATTTATGCAAATGAAAAAACTAAGAGAGGAAAATGAGGAATATAAAAACAAATATGTTTCTGTATATGTATTAACGCAGGATGTTAAATCAGGAGAAGTATTAACCTCTGATATGTTTACAATGGCTGAAGCAGCGAAATCTTCATTACCAGCTGATTATGTGGATGTAACTACCTTATTAGCAGCATATTCATTGGTTACTAAAGATGGTATACCAATTAAATCAAAATATGCAAATAATGAACAACAATACTATTTGGATGATGGAAATCAAACACCTGTCTACGAGGAAGGAGAAAGATTTTATAAAACAAATGGCTCAGCTCGTGAATACATAGAAACATCAGAAGCAGCTGTAATTTCAAAGATTGATGCAAAGGCAAATACGATAATTTCACAATCTATGATTGCAAGAGCAGATGATGTTATAAGTGATGATGTAAGAAAAGCAGAATATAATACTGTTATTTTACCAATAGATTTAATGACAGGAGATTATGTTGATATAAGACTTATGTTTCCATCAGGACAAAACTTTATAGTTGTATCTAAGAAAATAGTTACTATTCCAGATGTAAATGGTGAATATATACCAAATACAATTCAAATGGATTTGAGTGAAGAAGAAATACTTGCTATGTCAAGTGCGATTGTTGAGGATTGGATGATGCAAGGCTCTGCAATGCTATATGCTACTAAATATGTTGAAGCAGGATTACAAGAAGAAGCTATACCTACTTATGTACCAAGTGCAGAAGTTGTAAAACAAATGGAAAGTGATTCTAATATAGTAAATAGAGCAAAGACAGAGTTATTCAATAAATATAATCAATCAATAGCTTTAAGAAATGAAAACATAAATAGTGAGCTTTCGGCAAATGGCTCTAAAGATGGAATACCTGGAAAAGTTACTGAAAGCACAGGGGCAACTCAAGAAGCAAGACAAGAATATTTAGAAGGACTTCTAGGAGGAACTAATTAATACAAAATAGAAAGGTTATGAGTATATGAAAAAAATTGGATTTATGGGTGCGTTAGATAAGTCAGACTTAATAGTAAATATCGCTAAAGTTTTACAAATTTTAGGCAACAGAGTGCTAGTTATAGATTCAAGTAGTATACAAAAAATTAAATATATTATCCCATCAATAAAACCTACAAAATCATATATAACAAGTTATGAAGAAATTGACTTTGGAATAGGTTTTCAAAGTTGGGAAGAAGTCGAAAGATATTTAGGAATAAGATTTGTAACAAATGAAGAAAGTATAAATAATCTAGATATGATGAAAGCAGAAGAAAAAGTAGATGATAAAGATGATCTTTATGATTACATACTAATTGATATTGATACTCAAGATGGATTGAAAAACTTTATAATGAACGATGCGGAAAGAAAATATTTTTTAACAAAGTTTGACAAATTTTGCTTAACAAAAGGAATGGAAATATTTCAAAATCTTGAAGAACCAATAGAGTTAACAAAAATTCTATTTTCGTATATTAGTTGTACTAAAGAAGATGAAGCATATTTAGATTTCATATCTTCTTATTATCAAATAAATTGGAATGACTATGAGATGTATTTTAAAATTGGAGGAGAAGATAGTCAAGTTTTTGAGGAAAATCAAAAGATTGAAAAGATTAGATTTAGAAGGCTAAGTCAGGGATATAAAGATTCTCTTGCATATCTTGTACAAGATATTTGTAAATCAGTTAATATGGGAAAAATAAAGAGAGCAATGAAAGATTAAGGAGGAACATTATGTCAATTGTAACATTTTGTAACGGAACAAAGGATCAAGCAGGAGTAACTTGCAGTGCAATGGCATTTGCAGTTCAGAGTGCTTTACAGCATAATATGAAAATAATTTTTATTTCAACTTCACTAAATGACTTGACTATTAAAGATGGATTGTGGAAAGAAGATACAAAAAAACCAATGCTTGGTGGAAGTGCTTATAATGGTCAAATAGATGGTAATGGAATTGAAGGATTAGAAACATTAATGAGAAGTGGAAAAATATCTCCAAATAGAGTAACAGAATATACAAAAGTTTTACTTAAAGATAGGCTTGAAGTTTTACTTGGAATAAGTTCATATGCGACAATTGAACAAGCACGAGGAATCTATGTAGAAGTACAAAAAATATATCCACAGGTGTTAACTCTAGCAAGTCAATATTATGATTTAGTAGTAGTAGAATTAAGCAATAAATTAGAACAAAATATTAAAGAAGAAATTTTAAAGATTTCAAATATAATTGTTCCAATCGTAACACAAAAAGTTAAAAATATACAGAAAATACAAGAAGTAATAAATCAAAATGGCTTTTTAAATGAAGGAAATACAGTTGTTACAATCGGAAAATATATGGATGAAACAAAATATAATATGAAAAACATTACAAGAACATTAATGAGACAAAAGAAATTGATAAATACGGTTCCTTATAATAATTTGTTTTTTGAAGCTCTTCAAGAGGGAAAAGTTATAGATTTATTCTTTAATTTTATGAAATTAAGAGAAAGAGATAATAATTATCAATTTGTAAGAGAACTAGATAGATTATTTGATGACATTAAAGAAAAAGATGATTTGCTAAAAATGCAAAGAAGGTAGTTATTGTATTAATTATAGTAAAAAGGTTTCTTTTAGGGGGAAAAAATAATGACAATATCGAATATAATACTTGTGTTGTTAGTCATTGTAATTGCGATAATATTTATTTATTTTCACATAAAATCGAAAAAAAATGCAGAAGTTATAACAAATTTAGATGTAGATGACCAAACATACACACTAGAAAAGATGATCGAATTTGTAAAAAGGAGACTAGATGAAATAACAAAAATTAACTTATATGATATAGGATTATCAGAGGAAGAGTTAAAAAGAAGAAAAACTAAAAAATACGAATTGAAGAAGGCATTAAAAGGATGTACATATGGAGATGTAAATGATAAGAAATATGTTAAAGAATTAATTTACGATTTATTATCTAAAGAATATGGTGTTACAGAAATGAATATATCTAAAGCTATTCCTTTTGATATTCCATCAATTTTAACTGCACAAGATAAATTTGATATATTATTATATGCTTATAAAAAGGAGTATGGATATGAAGCATTAGGTGAGTTAATTAATAAATACAAATTAGATGATTTTAAATATATTCAAGGAGAAACTAAACCTTGTTATGTAATTACCGAAGAAGAAATAAATGAAATTTTTGAAAAAGAAAATTTAATTTTAACTTTTGCAGACAAATTAAATGTTGTAGTTCAAAGAATATACCAGCAATATAAAGGATATTCAAGTATAGATGAAATAAGAGATATGAATATAGATGGTGTATCTGGTGGTGTATCTGGACTTCCAGAAAGCTTTATAAGTCAAGTTGCACAAACAGATTCGTCAGATTATTTAGCACAAATAGAAGAACATAAAGTTCAACGTGCCTGTGATAGTATATGGATAATGTTCCATGGTAAATCAATACGTTTAGCATTTTTATCATTTGGTACAGAAGCAGAATTAAAAAGAGTATGTCAGAATATTTATAAATATAATAACCCTGGACAGTTATCAGATACAAATGGTTATAAGATTAATGAAATGAAAGATGGTTCTCGTGTAGTTGTTGTAAGACCATCAATGTCAGAAACTTGGGCATTTTTCGTAAGAAAATTCGATGTTAAGAGAGCAACACTTGAACAAATAGTTTTATATCCTGGAAAAGAAGATACAATAGCACTTTTAAAATTCTTAGTTAAAGGTGCAAGAATAATATCACTTACAGGTGAGCAAGGTTGTGGTAAAACAACAATGCTTATGGCAATGATAGAAAATATATATGAAACAATGAACTTACGTATTACAGAAACGGCATTCGAGTTACATTTAAGAAAAATTTACCCAACGCGAAACATTGTATCAATGCGTGAGACAGAAACAATAGCAGGTCAGGAATGTTTGGACGTACAGAAAAAAACAGATGGTTCCGTAAACATCATACGGAGAGGTTGCAACAGACCCCGTAGCTTCTTGGATGATTCAATCTGCACAGGTTGCATCTAAGTTTACATTATTTACTCACCATGCTAAGACATTCCCAGATTTGGTTACAGCTTTAAGAAACTCAATGCTTAGAGCAGGAGTATTTAAGAATGAACAAACTGCTGAAGAGCAAGTTGTATCAGTTTTAAATTTTGATATACATTTAGTTAAAGACTATAGAGGAAATCGTTATATAGAAAGAATTACAGAATGTATACCAGTTGAGAATAAAAATGAATATACATTTAATCATAGATTAGAACCTACATTAGAAGGAAAGTTTGACAAGTTCTTTGATAATGCAACACATTATTTTATGAAAACAACAAATAAACAATTATATATTTACAAAAACATATTAGAGTATGTTGATGGAGAATACATAATAACAAATAAAATTTCTGATAAAAACATTAGAGAAATGAGATTAAACATGACAGAGGCTGATGCAGAAGAATTTGATGAATTCTGTGCAAGAAACTGGGGCGAAGATAGTGTTTATAGAATGGAAGACGAAAGAAAACAAAAATCAAAAGTAGCAGCAAGCATGGCATCAGGTGGTAAACCTAGAAAAGGAAGACCAAAAAAGATATAAAATACATTTGAGCAAAGGAGGTGCGAAGTAGTTATGTCATCAAATCTGTTACTATATGTAATATATGGTGTAGGAGGAGTCTTTGCGGTTATAGTTATAGCATATTTTATTATAAAGAAGAAAATGGACAAATCTGAATACAAACAATTACAAAAACTTAGACAAGGCACAAAATCTTCAGGTTTCTCATCTGAAGTAATGTATCAAAAATTATACATAACATTTTCTAAGATGCCATTTTTAAAAGGCTATATATTAAAATTAAGAAGAAGATTGGAAATATTAAATATAGATGATGAATATGCAACAAGAAGAGATAGTGCAAAAATACTTTTTAAGACATTACTTATTTTAATACCAATTATTATACTTTCTATAATACTTACACATACAAATTATTTATTATTATCAATAATACTAATATTTGAATTGTTCATGACAGATAGTTTTATTGATGGTATGGTAGATAATATGGATAACAATTTACTTAAAGAACAACTAGACTTTTTTGCAGAAATAAGACATGCTTATCATGAATTTAACATGGTAGAAGAGGCAATATACCAAATTTCACAAGATGATGAAAAAAATATTTCTAAACAGGGTGAAAAAATCTATGAAGTATTAATTTCAAATGAACCAGAAATAGAGCTTGAAAAGTATTACGATGTTGCTCCTAATGCTTATTTAAAGGAATTTGCGGGAATATCGTATTTAACAAAAGAATTTGGAGATAGAAAAGTAGATAAATCGTCTTTATATTTGAAAAATGTAAATAACATAACAGAAGAAATGCAAATTGAAATATTAAAAAGAGATAAAATAGACTATGTGTTCCAAAGTCTATCTATTATATCCATTGTACCAGTTTTAGGATTAGAACCACTTAAAAGCTGGGCTGTAAGTAATTTCTCTTTTACACAGAGTTTTTATGATGGAAAATCAGGAATGATAGTACAAATTTTAGTAATTTTTCTTACAATTCTTTGCTATTTATTATTAAGAAAAGTAAAAAATAATGGTTCTACTGGTAAAAATACACAAAATACTGAAAATCCATGGCAGGCAAAACTATATAAAAATAAATTTTTTAAAAAATTTGTAGATTTATTTATTCCTAAAAAAGGAACAAAAGAATATTTAAAGGTGCAGAAATTATTAAAAGATTCAGCTTCTAAGCTGAAAATGGAGTGGCTGTATATTAATAGAATAGTAATAGCAATTAGTGTATTTGTAGTATCTATTTTGCTATTTATAGAGCTCCATATTGTATCAATAAATTGGATTTATACAGAGCCGACAACAGATTATAACTTAATGACAGGTATGACAGGGCGTGAACTTGAGGAAGCTATGGCTAAAACTGAAAGTGATAATAAGTTCCTTGATATGTTTAGGGGAAATACTGAAACAACAGTAACAGATATTCAAAAAGCAATGGAAAGATCAAAAGATTATGAAGAGAGCAAACCAGAGGAAATTGAAGTAGCGGCTCAAAGGGTTTTTGAAAAATTACAAAAAGTTAATAAAGAATATTTAGGATGGTTTGAAGTTTTACTTTCGGTTATATTTATGATAGTTGGATATATGTCACCAATTTGGATAATGTTTTTCCAATTGAAGATAAGACTAATGGAGATGGAAGATGAAGTAATGCAGTTCCAGACAATTATATTAATGCTTATGAGAATTGAGCGTGTTAATGTTGAGATGATTCTGGAATGGCTAGAAAGATATGCAGATATATTTAAAGAACCTTTATCAAGATGTGTTAATAACTATGAATCTGGAGCATGGGAAGCACTAGAACAATTAAAAAATGAAACAAATTACCCACAATTTATAAGATTAGTAGAAAGTATGCAGGCTGCAGTTGAAAAGATACCTATTAGAGATGCTTTTGATGAATTAGATTCAGAAAGAGATTATTACCAGGCTAAAAGACGTGAGTCTAATGATAGATTAATTCAGAGAAAAGCTATGATTGGTAAATTTATAGGATTTGCTCCAATGGTGGTAATGTTTGTTGCTTATTTAATTGTACCTTTAGTTTTCATAGGACTAACATCAATGTCTTCGACAATGTCAAATATAGGCTAGTAAATAAGAAAAGGAGGGAGATATTTGGAAAACGCATCAAAAGCTTTAATTATGGCTGGTGGAATTTTAATTGCAATTCTTATTGTAAGTGTTTTAATATTTGCATGGAATTTATTTTCGGATTATCAATCTTCGAGAGATTCATTGTCAGACATAGAAGATACAGCTAAATTTAATTTACAATTTACAAATTATGATAGAGATGATGTACTAGGATATGAATTACTATCATTATTAAATCAGATCGTAGATTATAATGAAAGAAAATCAGAAGATAATTCTAAATATGGAAATGACGAAAAATATCCAGCTGTTAGTATTACAATAAAAATTGGTGATCCTGATGTTGTAGTAGCAGAACATTTCTCCTATGACAATAAACCTCATTTATTTCAACAACAAGTGTATTATGATGATGCATTAACAGCGACTGATACTCCAAATAGAAATAAAAGTAATTCATTTCAAGCAAAAATAAATGTAGAAATACAAAATATACAAAGTGAGTTGGGAAATATAAATGAGGGAACATTAGCAAGTATGGCAAAAAATATTAGGGCTATATTTAAAACTGAAGAAGAAATAATAAAAGAGGCAGGGTTAGATAGTGTACCAGAAGTTGAATTAAATACTGAAGAAAATCAGACTAAAATGAATAATATAAAGAAATTAATGATAAATAAATTTAATTCATATGTGAGTGATGATTATAAAATAGATATGGGGCAGATAGAAGGGCTGATACTTAAATCTGATAGAAGTGGAGTCAAAAATCGCTCATTCGATTCTATAACTACGATGGGTGGTAAGACAATTCATGACTTGTATGAAATGATATGCTCTTATTATGAATATATGCAATTTAAAAGAGGCATATTTAAATGTACAGAATTAGACTATGATCAACCTACGGGTAGGGTTAATAAAGTGGTATTTGAATTTACAAAAAAAGTAAAATAATAAAAAGGTGAAAGGGTAAGCTATTTATGGAAAATGCATCAAAAGCTTTAATTATATCAGGAGGAGTTTTAGTTGCAATTCTCTTATTAACATTTTTTACGTTTGTGATTTCTAAAATAGGAGAACATACTGCTTCGGTATATGGTGATTTAGAAGCATCTGAAATTGATGAATTTAATCAAAAATTCCTAATTTATGATGGTAGTGGACTGGATATAGACAATAAAAACTTAAAACCGATATCATTTCAAGATGTTGTTACAATTGTAAATCTTGCTGTTGACAATAACCGTACTCAAAGGCTTCCGACTGAAATAGAAGTAAATGTATATGGTACTGGTAGTACGTCTGGGGATTGGGCTAAAACATATGCAAATGCTACTAATGATGAAATTTTTACAGAAAATATAGATTTGGTTAAAAAGGATCAAAAATTCACATGTGAAGTTGAAATTGAATCAAAATTAGTGAAGAAAGTAATAATAAAACCATGGACAGAATCAACTTCCCCTTAAGAATATTTAATATAAGGAAAATTCGTTATGAAAAAAATAATTATTGTTATAGCTATAGTAGTAATAGTGCTTTTATCAATTTTTTATGTAAAATATATGGATTATAAACAAGTTCAGGCTGAAATAAAAGAAACTAATTTAGAATATGAAATGTATAATGATAGACAAGTTGATGGAAGAGAACTAACAACACTTATAAATAAGGCAATAGATAGTAATGAAAAAAATTCAATTGAAAAGGATGAAAATGGTTTATACATAGAAAATGATACTAATTCTGTTAAAATAGATATACAAATGATTGATGTAGATTATACATATAATATGGAAACAATATACAATGGTGAAATGACAAATTTTATACAAATGTATAATTCAATATATTTTAAATGTGAGGAAATAAAATATAATAGTGCAGGAAGAGTAAAATACATGAAATTTATACAAGTAACAACTTAAATTTAGTTATTAATGTTAGGTAAAGGAATTATTCCATAAGATTTGCTTTATCTATAAAATAAAAAATAAAAAATAAAGGAGGAATATATTATGGAAAATGCATCAAAAGCTTTAATTATTGCAGGTGCAATATTGCTTTCAATTTTATTAATATCTTTGGGTATTGCAGTTTATCAACAAGCCAAAAGTACAACAAGTAGTTCAAACTTAGATTCAACGCAAATAGAAGCATTTAATAGTAAATGGGATACCTATACTACTAGGACTCAAACAGCATCTGATATAAGATCTATGATAAGTGCATTAGTGGCACATAATTCTACTGAAGCAAATTCAGGTGATGAGAGGTATATTAATGTTAGTTGCGGCGAAAAAGAGTCAAATGAACCAGAAACAGCAGTTAAGGGTATGGTATCAGAACTCGAGGAAGGTCTCAAGAATGGAACAAGATATAAAGTAACAGCTGAATATTCAGATGAGGGTTTATTAAACAAATTGAACGTGCAGGTAGCAGGAGGAACTACAACAACACCATCAGGTAGCGATAGTTAGACAATCAACCATCGATTTTTATAAAGTAGAGATGACCTAGTAATTTTATTACCAAAGGAGTGAAAGGCTATGGAAAATGCATCAAAAGCTTTAATTATAGCAGGAGCTGTTCTAATTGCAATACTTGTAATATCTTTAGGAGTACTTATATTTAAAAATTTTTCGAGTACAGCAAAACAAGCAGCAAATATGGACGAGCAAGAGGTTGAAGAGTTTAATGCAGACATATTACCATATGTAGGAACAACAGTAAGTGGCTCACAGGTTAATGCTTTAATTCAACTGGTATATTCTATAGATTCATCAAGTATTAGTGAGGGTGATGCAAAAAATGTAACTCTTATATATGACAATGGTACAACAAGACAGACACTCGTAACTGTTAATGGTGAAAGAGTAGATAGAGCTGAAACGAGGAGAGTTGAAACTGGTTCTTCAAAATATTATACAGTAACAATACAAAAATATAATGATTTAGGTTTGATAAGCGAGATTCTTGTAACTGAAGTAAGTCCTAGTGGAACATAACTAACCAAAAAATTAGGCTATAAAATAAATTCTAAGGAAAGGAGATATACAATATGGAAAATGCAACAGATGCCTTAATTATGGCAGGACAAGTACTTATTTTTATTGTTGCTTTAACAGTATGTATATCTTCTTTTACTGAATTAAGATCAAATATAGCGGAGGTAATACAACAAACTGAAACTATTAATATGGCAAAGGATGGAGATGCATACATAAATTATATTGAAAGTAATAGGAGCCATTCTACGAGGGTTGTAGGAGCTGAAACAGTTATTTCTTCAATGTATAGATCTGTAAAAGAAGATTATGTCGTATACATAAAGCTTCTTGATTCAAGCGACATAGGAGCAGCAGAAAGTAAACGGTATTGTATTGTATACTGCAAATGGAGGCACAGTACCTCTGGAAAGTGGAGCAACTAATCCTGCTGGGATACAAGAAGGAGATAAATTGATAAAGGTTACTATTGGAATGCCAGCAAATTCTATAAATCAAAATGTGAATGAAATCCTACATAATGGTTTTTATGATATAATAAAAGATAAGACATTTAATGAATATTTAGGCGAATATCAAAATGGTACACAAGCTTCTTCAGAAAATAGACTTACTAAACGAATCATAACATATGTAGAAATATCATCATCGTCTTAACTTATAATATAAAAATATTACAGTTCAGTAAGAAATATTATTGATATAACTTTATTAATTATATAAAATAAAATTAAGACTATAATAAAATAATAAATTTAATTTTTTGAAAGATTTTGTAAATTCCTTTATTTTTTGTCAAAGTTACAAAATTTCTTTATATCAATAATTGTTCCTACTAAATTGTAACGAAAAATAAAAAAGAATTTATTAAAAGGTTTGCAAATTTAGTTGAAAAATGTTATAATAAATTTAATATAGCTTTTTTTGAAAGGAAGGAAGAAAACATGGGAGATTCAGCAATAACAATAGTTGCAATATTTTTGGCAGCAATATTAATGTTTATTTTTCCATTAATGACAATGGCAGATAAGACAGATGATGCAACTGCTCTAACAGTAAAGTCAGCAACTACGGAATTTACAAATGAGGTTAGAACTACAGGTTATATTACACAGGAAAATTATGATAATTTTATATTGACTTTAGCTTCTACTGGAAATTCTTATGATCCAGAAATAACAGTAATGAAACTAGATGCAAATCCTGCTAAAAAGGAACAAGGTGCTACAACAACTATAGGAGAGAATATTTATTATACAATATATACGACTCAAGTTTTGGAACAATTACCACTTGTAATGTCAGAAGGAGATATTATAAAGGTTAAAGTACAAAATACAAATAATACAATAGCAGGACAATTAAGAAACTTTATGTATAAAGTTACAGGAAATACTAGTGGTACAATTATAGCAGAGGAATCTGGTATGGTTTCAAAATCAGGAAGTCAATAAAAAATAAATATATTAGTAATAGAGGGGGACAAACATGTAATTTTTTAGCTAAAATTAGATGTTTGTTCCCTAATAATTTATAAACATAAGAAGGAGTTATACATGAAACTACAATCATTAGCAGTTATTTTTATAATAATAATACTACCAATTTCAATGGTTTTATCGGAGTATATAAGTAACCTAATAGATACAAAAGAAGTTGAAATGGAATACAATACAAAACTTTTAAATTCAACTTATGATGCTGTTAAAGCATATCAATTAAATACTGTAAATAATGCTTTCGGCGATGTTGCGACTCAAAAAGTAGATGATGTAGAAGCAGGAGCAGAAACTTTTTTAAATTCTCTTACATCTAGTTTTAATTATTCAGGATATGACTCACATGTAATGCAAGAATATGTTCCTGCAATTGTCTTTACTATGTACGATGGATATTACATTTACTCTCCATTTACAAATGTTTTAACAGAAGTTCAAAGTCTTGAAGATCCAAATTCAACCTCTTATGATAAGACATATAGTGAACATGGAGAAATAAGAGATGGTTTAAAGCCATATGTTTACTATAATTGTAGATATGTTCAAGATGACAAAGACATTGTAATTACATATACTTTGGACAATTATATAACAATTCAGGGAACTATAAATGGTAATTATGTATATGATTGTGGATATATTTATGAAATCAATTCTGATAATGGTATACAAGAAAATGGAAACTCTTATATATACAATGGGATAACTTTTTCAAATACGGACACAGAGGAATTAAAGGAATGTGTTGGTAATCAGGAATATTCTTATGTAAAAATAAATGGAAAAAAATATTATTTAGAAGAAAATACCAGTGAAATTAATATGGTAAATGTAACACGTTTGGATGGTACCACGGTTGAAATTAATAAGAATGCTAAAATATTTTATATAGATAAAGATGGTAAAAAAAATTATAGCCAAACCCAAGGGTATTCGGATGAACCTATGAAAGGAAAAGAAAATGAAGAGTTTATAAGATACTATTTAGCAATAAAAAAGAATAAAAGTGCTTATGAATATTTTAAACGTGCATATGAATTTTCTAAAATGGTATTTGGAGGTGGAGGAATAGATCACTATAAAGATAAGGCAGGAAATGAACAAAGTGGATATGGATTAGAAGATCTAATGTCAGACAAAGCTAAAACAAATATAAATGATGATTTATCTGATGATATTACTGATATAATAGAACATGGAAGTTTTGCAATTTTTGGAGAAAATGGAAAAGGTATAGGACATGCTAATTCAAATTTTGAGCAACATAGAAAAGCTGTTATAAGATATGTTATAGAAACTAATTTAACAACGGCAATATCAAGTTTTGCTTCAACTGCAAGTGCAGAATTTACAATGCCAAAAATTTCAGAAGAAGATTGGGAACTTATTGAAAATGATGTTTGTGCAATTTCTTTTATGCAAGGATTACCAACTGGTTCAAAGAAATATAATGGATATGCAGTTGTAGCTAATACTTTAACAAATGAATACATTGACGAGCAAGATATATATATATTAGTTGAAGATAAGGATAACACGGATAATAAATTTTATTGTAGACCAACAGACAATGAACTAATAAAAAATGGTGGAATTTATTCTATAATAGAAAAAAACTCATTCACAAATAACTTTTATTCTGGAATATGGAAACTTAATTTCGAACTAAAACAAGATGCAACTAATGCAGAAGAAACAATCATATATCAACCGATGTGCTATAATTTAGGTGGCTCAAATAAGCCGTACCTAGGAAGTTACACAAGTGTTATGGGAACAAGCTCTCTTAACACCATTGGAACACAGGCTTGCCCTGATATGTATAGTTATCTGAGTAAAATTCCTGGAAGAGACGAAAACGCCAATTCTTTGGAGACTTTAAAAACAGTTTATTATATGGGATTAGCAAGAGAACGTTGGGGAGCATATAATGTTAATAATATAAATTATGAACTTTATGGTAATAGTAATGGTTGTGATTATTTCTTAAATTCATATTGATTTAATAAAAAAGTTAGTAATTTGATTACTAACTTTTTTATTACACAATTTTTATTTACTTTCTTTTTTCTTAGTTTCTTTTTCTACTTTTTTTTCTGGTTCTTCTTCTTCGATTTCTTTTACATAATTTACTGAAACTAAAGGTTTACATAGCATTGCAGGCATTATTAATATATAAATAGCTCTTACGAATAATGAATAACTATTTAGAGTTTTTTCAACAAAAGCTCCAAAGAAGACAGAATCTAATAACATTATTCCAAATACTAATATAAAAACTGTAAAATAATTATCTACCTTTGTTTTAATTAAAAAGTCATATACAAATATAAAAATCAATCCACAAATTATAGTTGATAGAAATGAATATATTGCAACATTAGCATTAGGCGTATCACATAGTATCCATTGTATAACTATACCTAATGTAGCAGAAACTAAAGTTACTAAAAGCATACGAAGAGCATCTTTGTAGGAGGTTTTCCTTATTATTAACCCCATTAGTAAATAAATTAATGGATACAAAACTACACTTACAGAAAAAAATGAATCTGCAATTTTTATACATAAATTTGCCATAGCATTTGCAAGTATCATTATAATTGGCATACCTATAACACAGATTAAAGGTAAAGTTTTTCTTTTTTCCATATATTTTCCTCCTTTGTTTACATTATCTTACATTATTTTGAAAAATTTTTCAATAGAAAGAAAAAAATGTAATATAAATGTAATATTAAATGAAGAAAAGTGGTAAAGGCTAGGAGTAAAAAAGAAGAAAAATATTTTTTATTTATGTAAAAACAATGTTAAACTTTGAGATATAAATGTAATGTTATATGTATAAAACACATTGATTTGAACAAAATATGTATAAACTGTATAATTGGAGGTAATTTTGAAGAAGACATATATTATTTTAATAATTGTTTTATTTTTAATAGGAATAGGAGTGGGGATTTATCTATATAATTCAGAAAAAAATAATAATGCAAACTATAATTCACAAAAACTAAGTACATCTCAAAATCAAGACAATAAAGAAAAAACAGAAATTGAAATTTCTAATTTTTCCACAAAAATATATACAAAAGATGGAGATAGACAAAATAATATTGCAATTACATGTGAAACATTAAATGACACAATAGTATCTAGTGGAGCAACTTTTTCTTTTTGTGATACAGTAGGGAAAGCAACTACATCAAAGGGATATAAAGATGCTGATGTATTTAAAGATGGAGAAATTATTCAAGCTTTAGGAGGTGGAAATTGTCAAGTAAGCACAACTTTATATAATGCAGTTCTTAAAGTAGAAGGGCTTAACATAATAGAAAGACATACACATAGTAATACTGTTCCTTATATTGAACAGGGAAAAGATGCAGCTGTAAGTTATGGTTCTTATGATTTTAAGTTTGTAAATAAAATGCGGAACAGATATAAAAATAAAAGCATCTCGTGATGAAAATTATGTTTATATTAATATTTTTAAATTAGAATAAAAATACTTCCTTTTTCATATATTTTAATCAAAAAGGAGATTTATATATGAAAAAGATTTTTACATTGTCTATTTTATTAATTGTAATTCCTGTTTGTGTATTGGCTGCAAGCTCTGATTATACATGGTCTACATCAAAACTTGTACAAGAAGTTTCAAGTAATTTGAAAAGTAATTCTAATGATAATACAAATCCCTTAAAAGTAGAATGTGGTTCATGATTTTGATTGAACAGCTAGATACAACTGAAACATTAAGTGTAAATAAAATGTTAAAAGCAATATGCGTAAATTGGAAGTGTTGGAAAATAAGAAATTATTGATTATAAATACCTTAAAAAGTTGCTATTTTTAGTAGTCTTTTTATTTTTGTATGCAATAGTATTAGGAAAAATGAATGATATGAATAAAATTGTGCAGTTCATAATGTGCTAGAAATTATATTTCAAAAATAAAAACATATTGCCAAAAAATTGTTTTGCTACAATTTTTTGGTAATGAAACTATTGAATTCTTATTTTTATTAATGATAAAATAAGAATGAAAAAAATAGAAAATAAAAATGTACATTTATATTGACATTAACGGCTCTTGCTATTTTTTGATGTAAAACTTAGAAAAATCATATAAAATGGTGTATTATAACTTCTCAACAAGGCTTATATGCCACAAAATTAAATAAGGTATTTTAATAATAAATATAGACTTTTTATTAAAATAATGTAAAATTAATGAAATATGTAATAAACCATTAAAACAAGAGAAATATATAGTGTAAGAGGTGGACCACAAAATGATGGTCTAGACTATTATACGTATGAGTTTACAGAAGAACAAGACAAAGAAATAAAAAAAACATTAGAAAATAATACGAAATGGAGTAAAAATAAATTAGAAGACGATAAACTAGATGACTTTGAATATAATGAAGAAGTACTTTCAATAGAAAATGGATATTATTATGGATTAGTAAATAGAACGAGTGATGCATTTGAAAAAGAAAATTTTATAGATGAAGAAGCAACAGGCTATCAAATTGGAGTATATGATGCAGATAATCATATATAATACTTTTATTGGGAAAGTTATTAAAATAGAAGTTGCTATTGCTATGAATAATAACGATATTTTAATTATGAAGCGGAACAGATATAAAAATAAAAGTATCTTGTGATGAAAATTATGTTTATATTAATATTTCTAAATTAGAATAAAAATACTTCCTTTTTCATATATTTTAATCAAAAAGGAGATTTATATATGAAAAAGATTTTTACATTGTCTATTTTATTAATTGTAATTCCTGTTTGTGTATTGGCTGCAAGCTCTGATTATACATGGTCTACATCAAAACTTGTACAAGAAGTTTCAAGTAATTTGAAAAGTAATTCTAATGATAATACAAATCCTTTAAAATTAGAGTGTGGTTCATGTATTTTGATTGAACAAAAAACAGGTCAGATTTTATATTCATATAACCCTCATGAGAAGCTAGCACCTGCAAGCGTTACAAAACTTATGAGCATATATTTAATAATGGAAGCTATTTCTATGGGAAAAATTAATTATGATACACAAATTCCATGTTCAGAAAATGCTTCAGCTATGGGAGGATCACAAATTTGGTTAGATACAACTGAAACATTAAGTGTAAATGAAATGTTAAAAGCAATATGCGTAGTTTCTGCAAATGATTGTGCTGTTGCAATGGCAGAATATATTGGTGGAACAGAAGAAAACTTTGTTAATATGATGAATGAAAAAGCAAAAGAGTTAGGAATGAACGATACATGTTTTAAAAATTGTCATGGAATTGATGAAGAAGGACATGTAATGTCTTGCTATGACATTGCAATTCTTTCAAGAGAATTATTAAATACTTATCCAGAAATAACAAAATATACAACAATTTATATGGATTCTCTTCGTGATGGAAAGTCAGGTTTAGTAAATACAAATAAATTAGTAAGAAACTATAAAGGATGTACTGGCTTAAAAACAGGTTCAACAGCTACTGCTCTTTATAATT
This sequence comes from uncultured Clostridium sp., assembly GCA_964620415.1. Taxonomy (GTDB): domain Bacteria; phylum Bacillota; class Clostridia; order TANB77; family CAG-508; genus CAG-269. Next base: position 6,112 of record CAZUHD010000013.1, on the reverse strand, counting down.
TATCAGCATCTGCAACTCGTGACGATTTTTCTTTAATTGCAGTGGTTATGAAAGCTCCTACATCTAAAATACGATTTCAAAATGCAAGTACTCTTTTAGACTATGGATTTACAAATTACGAATATAAGCATTTAGTGGAAAAAGATGATATTATACAAACTCTAAAAATAAAAAAGGGAGTTCTACCTACTGTAAATGTACTTGCTGAAAATTCTCTTGGATGTATTGTATCTAAAGGGCAAGAAGTAAATATTGAACAGAATATTAATATAGATTGGGATATAGAAGCTCCAGTTCAAGCGGGACAGCAAATAGGAAAAATTGTATTTACATTAAATGGAGCAAATATTGCAGAATGTAATTTGATATGTGAGGAAGAAGTATTAAGAATAAATTTTTGGTCTATGACTAAACATATATTAAGTAGTTGGTTAAATTTGCTTAAATAATTTTAATGTAAATATTGAAAAACATGTTAATAAAGTATATAATAGGTTTCAAGTAAAAAATGATTTAAGGAGTGGGAATAATGCCTGATATAAATAGATTAAAAAAATATCATAAAATACATATGGTTGGAATCGGTGGAGTCAGTATGAGTGGCATTGCAGAAATTTTAGTTAATTTTGGCTTTGAAGTTACTGGCTCAAATAACGTTGAATCAGAGGCTACAAGGAAATTACAAAAATCTGGAATAAATGTTTATATAGGTCATAGTGCTCAAAATATTACAGATCAAGATGTTGTTGTTTATACAGCTGCAATATCATCAGATAATATTGAACTTATTACTGCAAAAGAAAAGAATATTCCAATAATTGAAAGAGCAGATTTTTTGGGTGAAATTACAAGATGTTTTAAAGACACAATTACTATTGCTGGTACACATGGAAAAAGTACAACAACATCTATGGTTTCTCTATGCTTTTTAGAAGCTTTAAAAGATCCATCAATTCAAGTTGGTGCAGATTTAAAGCAAATAAATGGAAATTACAAGGTAGGAAATAGTGAATATTTTATAATTGAAGCATGTGAATATGTTGAAAGCTTTTTGAAATTTAGCCCTAAAGCTGAAATTATTTTAAATATTGATAATGACCATTTAGATTATTTTAAAACATTTGAGAATATTAAAAATGCTTTTATTAAATATGTAAAGCTATTGCCTGATGATGGATTGCTTGTCTTAAATGCAGATGATGAAAATTGTTTAGATTTAGCAAAATATACTAATTGTAAAGTTTTATTTTATGGCTTAAAAAACAAAGAAAAGGCAAATTTTACAGCTGAAAATATTATATTTGATGCTGATGGATTCCCTGAGTTTAATGTATATAAAGATAGAAAATTATTGGGAAAAATAAAACTTAAAGTTCCTGGAATTCATAATGTTTCAAATACCTTAGCTTGTGCTACATTATGTGATTATTATGGAATTAGCTTTGAAACAATAAAAAAAGTTTTTTTAGAATTTACAGGAGCAGAAAGAAGATTTGAATTTAAGGGTAAAGTAAATGGAGCAAGTATATATGATGACTATGGACATCATCCTACTGAAATTGCAGCAACAGCAAGGGCATTGGCAAATAAAAAATACAATAAATCTTGGGTAGTATTCCAACCTCACACATACAGTAGAACTAAATTTCTTTTAGATGATTTAGCAAAATGCTTAATGAATTTTGATAATATAATAGTTTTAGATATATATGCAGCCCGCGAAAAAAATACTTATAATATTTCTTCTAAAGATTTAGCTGATAAAATTATTTCTTTAGGAAAGAAAGCTTTATATTTACCAGATTTTGAAAGCTGTGTAAACTATTTAAAAGAAAATGTTAAACCAAATGATATTATACTAACTCAAGGTGCTGGAACTGTTACAGAGATAGGATCAATGCTTTTAAAATAGAGAGGATAAAATATTGTGAATAGATGTTCATGGGTAAATATGAATAATGAAAAGTACGTAAAATATCATGATGAAGAGTGGGGAGTTCCAAGTTATGATGATAAGTATCTTTTTGAAATGCTAATTTTAGAATCATTTCAAGCAGGGCTATCATGGGAATGTATTTTAAATAAAAGAGAAGAGTTTAGAAAAGCTTTTGATAATTTTGATTATAACAAAATTGTAAAATATGATGAAAATAAAATAATGGAACTTAAAAATAATCCTAAAATAATAAGAAATGATTTAAAAATAAGGGCAAGTATTAATAATGCAAAAGTATTTATAGAAATTCAAAAAGAATATAAAACTTTTAGCAATTATATATGGCATTTTACAAATGGCGAAGTTATTGTAAATAAAGATGGTATGGTAAATACAACATCTCCTTTATCAGATGAAATATCAAAAGATTTGAAAAAAAGAGGTATGAAATTTGTGGGAAGTACTACAATTTACTCATATCTCCAGGCAATAGGAGTAATAAATGATCATGAATTGAAATGTGATTTTAGAAAACAAGACTAACTACCAAAAAATTGATAGTTAGTCTTATTTTGCTATTTATTTTTCTCTAAAATAGAATTGATTAATCCACAAGATTCTTTTCCTTCATTACATATTAAATCAGTCATACAAGTTGCTCCAAGACCTTTACCAAATAAAGGAGAAACTTCTTTTATTTGTTTTGCAATTTCTTTAGCAATATCTCTAATATGCCATTGAGCTTTATTACAGCAACGTAATCTACAAATCCATTGCGCAGTTCTAGCATTTAAAGTAGTTATTACATTAAGTAATTGGCATCCAAGGTAGAAATATATTAAATCTTCTTCTAAAACATCATATTTCTTAAATTCTTCAAATACTTCCATATTTTTTTGTATAGCATTATTATATAAATTTAAACAATCCTGATTATCTAATATTGCAGGGGGAGTAATATGATTTTTGAAATCCCACATAGGTAAGAATTCTGGTATTAAAAGAGAGTGCATACGATGTCTTGTTAAGTGTGTAAGTATAGATAGTGCTATTGGTATTTGGAAAGTAAATTGTACTTGTTCTAATTCTCTTCTTTCTTCCTTATGTAAGATTATATCCATTAATTTTTCTTTGAAATTAGGATCTTTCTTTTCTGCATCAGATATTATTTTGCTTGCAATATCTTCACTACATTGATAATGATACATAACTGAGGATTTTAAAATAACATCATCAGAAGAAGGTGTATAACTTATAAGATGTGGTTTATCTATAATTGATATATCAGGTCTTTTAGTAACCTTTTCAAGATATTCAAAAGGTGTAGTATCATTTGTTTTCTGTATTTCATTTTCAATACTATCAGTCAAATATGGAACCGCTTCTTTTATAATTTTTAAGAAATGATTTCCTAGTTCTTTTAATTCAGAAATTCTGCTTAAATTACCAGCAACTAGTGAAACAGTAAGTTTTTCTAATTCTCTTACATCTAAGCCCATTATAATGTTTGCGTGGAATGAATATGGAAGAATAAATCTTGCATCTTCAACATTGATATGGAAATTATCAACAATATCACCATAAGTATTAAATAGAAATTTCATGTGTTTAATATATTTTTCTTTTAATTTTTCATTATCTTTATGAATAGTGAAATCTTTATTTCTAAATTCAGGTACATAAAAACCTGCATTTCTAAAATCAACTTCGCGTCTGGATTTTATTGTAAAAGAAGTAAGTCTGTTCCCAATAATAGTTTGTTCGACTATTGGAGTAACGTCACAAAGTGCAAATACTAAATAATCATGTTCTATTATTGATTTATGTCCCATTCCAATAATCCTTTTTATAAGTTTAATATTTTTCTCAGTATCAGAGCATGTTTCCATTACTTCAAATACATTTCCTGGAAACCTAGAAAGTTTTCCAGCTGCAGCTACTTTTTTTATTCTAGAATCTAGTTCATCTTTAGTATATCCACCTAATAATTCAATTTTCATCATTTTTCTCCTTAAAAATATATTTTTATAAAATTATATATCATAAGAACAAAATTATTTCAACAATATTGTAAAAATTAATGAACAAAATGTAAAACTTTGTTATGGTCTAGGAGATAGCTATTACTCACTTATGTTAATGTATGTAACACTAACTGAATTTTTCAAACTTCAAGATTGTAACATTTGATATTTTTATATTGTAAAAAATATATTTTTCACAATATAAACACTAGAAATACTTATATTTTGAGCATTGAAAATTATATTTCATTTTTTGCCCCTAAAAAAACTAAAAAAAACTTGACAACAGCTATTTATTTGTGCTAATATATAAGATGTTATTAATAATTCTTATGCGGATGTGGCGGAATTGGTAGACGCGCTGGTCTTAGGAACCAGTGCCTAAAGCGTGGGGGTTCGAGTCCCTTCATCCGCACCAACGGTGTATCTGTTCGAACTTTTAGAACAGATAGATACAAAATCAATCAGAATTAAATCTGGTTGATTTTTTTGTGTTTTTCAAAAAAATCTCAGTAAAATTCAATGTAGATTTGATAAGAAAATTCAAAGTTAAATTGATAGAAAAATATGAAAAATACAGACCAATTATATTGGGTAGGACAAATGAACTCCATTAAGGCACAAGCAGAAGAAATTGTTTATAAAGAACTGATATATGTTTAAAAATGTAAAAGCAAGTGATTAGTATCCTGATACAAAAAAAATACAAAAAAATCCAGAAAAGATACAATATGAAAAGAATTTGAGAAATTTAAAGAGTATAATGGAAAAAAAGGAGAAAATCAATATTACAGATTTTCTCCTTTATTAATGACTCACATAGCAAAATGCTATGGACACTAATGTAATAATAGTATATGAAAAATAATAAATTATATGCAATAAAAAACGATAGCCTTTTGAGCTATCGGATTATAATGATTACGTTCTTTTCAGAACGGACACTAATGTTTTATTAATTTAATTATAAACCTTTCTACATAATAAAGTCAAGCAAAAATAGAAAATTTATTCATTTTTTCAAAGGTCTTAATCTATATAAGTTTTCAAGCTGTGGATTAATCTTATCCCAGTCATTTTGTGAAATAGTAACTAATTGCCCCTTTTTTCTATATGGATCTATAACTCTTAATTTACTAACTACTTTCAATTGTTCTACTAAAACGGTAGAATCAACTTCTTCCAAGTCAATATGAAACCAAAATTGGTCATTTAATCTTTTAGTTGTTAAAGGAAGAATAGTGCATATAGGAGAATTTTTAAAAGTTCGTACTATTAAAACAGGTCTTAATTTATTTTGTTCACTTCCAATATTTATCCCTAAATTGCACCAATAAATAAAATTATTATATATTGGAAATTTAGGAAGTACTCCATTATATCTTAAATTTGCTTTTTCTTTAGTCCATTCAGAAAATTGAATTGCATCATCGGTAGAGTTAATACTATTTAATAAATTTTCAGTTTCTTCAATATTGTTGTGAATTTTATCATTCATAATCTCACCTCACTGTTTAAAGTATAGCATATTATAAATCATAAGTAAACAAAAGTTTGCAAATTTTATAAAATTTTATTTAACTGCAACAGGAAATCCAGTAGTATTTCCTGTATCTCAAAAATTAAAAGTAACATTTAACAAAATAAGAAATAGCTATTGGGAAAACGACCAAGAAAAATATACTATTTATGAAGGCGAATGGAACTATGAGATTGATATACCAAGTGAGATGTCAAAACCAAATGCCGTAAATTATAAATTAGTTTCTATTAGTGATGAAAATTATAAATTTGATAAAGCTACACTTTCAAATACTGATTTTAAAATATATTTAAGTAATTGCGATGGAATTGCTTGGAATAACAATGAATGTGTTGAAACATCAGATGGAGATAAATTTTATCCTGCTCATAGGTCTGATGGAGATGGGTTAATAACCGTAACAGATGATGGTACAGTAACATATTATAATACATTAATTTTGATGCAACAGATACTTTAAAAATACACTTATTTAAGTCAAATGGAGAAGAAATAATTATAAAATTAGTAAAAAATAATTAAAAAATTTTTTAAGTTATTCAAATACCTAGGATTTATTTAAAACTCTAGGTATTTGAATGCTATTATTTATTTCCATCTAAACTAGTT
>CAZUHD010000012.1:0-26729 GCA_964620415.1 uncultured Clostridium sp. | reverse complement strand
AGCAGATTTTAGAATATAGCAATTTAGAGAAAATAAAAAACATACAAAAATTAAAAAAATACACAGTTGTAGCTGTTGTAGATGAATTATATGTTGATGAAATTTAATTAAATATCAAAATATAAATATTAAAAAAAATAAGAAAAGTTTTCAATTTTTCTTATTTTTTGCTGTGAACTGTAATTTCGGATTTAAATTTTTCCATAACTTTTTTTCAAAAAAGTATTGCAAGTATTGGAAAAATAAGGTATAATATATAAAGCATAAAGTTAGAGAAAAGAGTGGGAACAAAAATCCCACTCTTAAATCTTGATTAGGAGGTATAATTTGTCCAAGATAGAAGAAAAGGTAGAAGAGATTGTTAAAAGCAAAATAGAAAATATAGGATATGAACTTTATGATGTGCTTTATTTAAAAGAAGGAGCAAATAGAATACTTAGAATTGTAATAGATAATGATAAAGGCATTTCATTAGATGACTGTGAAAAAGTAAATAATGAAATAAAAGATATAATTGATGAGGCAGATCTAATTTCTGAACAGTATTTTTTAGAAATTTCATCTCCAGGAATAGAAAGACTACTTAGAAAAGACTGGCAACTAAAAAAGTTCATAGGAACTAATGTAGATGTAAGATTGTTTAAAAAAGATGAAAATGGAAATAAATCTTATATAGGAATTTTAAAAGATGTATCAGATGATTTTTTAGAAATTGAAACAGATGAAAATATAAAAATTGATAGAAAAAATATTTCACAGGTAAAAACAGTATATGAAGAATAAAATCTATGGAAAGGATATTAAAAAATGAAAGCTATTGATAATAAAGAATTGATATTAGCATTAGAAGATTTGGAAAAAGAAAAAGGAATAAAAAAAGAAGTAATTTTAGAATCCATTGAAACAGCTCTAGTTACAGCATATAAAAGAAATTTTAATTCGGCAGAAAATGTAAGGGTTGTAATGGATAAAAAAACAGGACTAACATCAGTTTATTCTGTAAAAGAAGTTGTGGAGAAAGTAGAAAATCCTATTGAACAAATAGATTTAAATGAAGCAAAAAAAATAAATAAAACAGTAGAAATTGGAGATAAAGTAGAGATTGAAATTGTTCCAAAAAATTTTGGAAGAATAGCAGCACAAACGGCGAAACAAGTTATTATTCAAAAAATAAGAGAGTCTGAAAGAGAAATTGTTTACTCAGAATATAGCGACAAAAAAGGAGAAATAGTGTCAGGACCTATACAAAAAGCTGATAGAGGAATTGTTATAATGGATTTGGGGAAACTTGAAGGAGTAATGCCATTAAAAGAACAGATACCTACAGAAACTTATAATGTAAATGATAAAATTAAAGCATATGTGGTTGATGTTGAAAAAGGAGAAAAAGGTGGACCTCAAGTAATAGTTTCAAGAAGCCATCCAGATTTTGTAAAAAAATTATTAGAATTTGAAATACCAGAAATATATGAGGGATTAATAGAAATAAAAAGTGTATCGCGTGATCCAGGAAAAAGAAGCAAAGTCGCAGTATATTCACAAGACCCTAATATAGATCCAGTAGGTTCATGTGTTGGGCAATGTGGAATACGTATTCAAAATGTAATTAATGAATTAAATGGAGAAAAAATAGATATAATTGAGTGGAATCCAGACATATCAATATTTATAGCAGCAGCCCTACTTCCTGCTAAAATTATGGCAGTAGATATAAAAGAAGAAGAAAAATTTGCACAAGTAATTGTAGAAGATGATCAATTATCCTTAGCCATAGGAAAAGCAGGACAAAATGCTCGTTTAGCTGCAAAACTTACTAATTGGAAAATTGATATAAAATCAGAAAGTCAATTTAGAAAAATGCTTGAAGAACCAAAAGAAGTTCAAGAAACAGAAAATGAAACTGAAGAATAAAATATTTAGTAAAGAATAAAAGGAGAAGATGTAATTTGGGAAGATTACCACAAAGAACTTGTATAGGATGTAAATCTAAAAAAAATAAAACAGAACTTATACGAATTGTGAAAAATAAAAATGGTGAAATAAAATTTGATCCAAGTTGTAAAATGGATGGTAGAGGCACATATATTTGTAAAAATGAGAATTGTTTAAATAAAGCAGTAAAAAATAAGAAGTTTGTTAAAATATTTAAAACAGAATTTGAAGAAAGTATATATAAAGAAATAGAAGAATATATTAATGGAGGTGAAATTGTTTGAGTAAAATGAAATTATATGAGCTTGCAAAAGAAATAAATATGTCTAGTAAGGATTTATTAAAAGAAGCAAAGAAAATGGGACTGAATGTGAAAAGTCATTTGAGCAGTTTAGAGGATAGTGACATAAAAGCTATAAAAGAAAAATTTGATGGCAAAAAAGTGGTACAAGAAAATAAAGAGCCTAAAAAAGACACTACACAAAAAAATACAAACCCTGTAATAATTAGAAGAGAAGTAATTATTGAGGAAAAGACAAAAGTAGAAGAAGTAAAAGAACCAAAAAGAGAAGAAAATAAAAATCCTTTTGTCCAAAGAAATAATAAAAAAGACTTTAATATAGTTTATAGAAATAAAGTTGAAAAACCTATGACTGTAAGTGAGCTTTTTGGGTTGAATAAATCAAAAAGTGAAAAGCAAGAAAAAACAGACACAATAGAAAAACCAGATAAACCAGAAAAACAAGAAGAAATCAAAAAACAAGAAATCCAAGAGCCAGTAAAAAATGTCGAAAATGTTGAAATAAAAGAGGAAAAACAAATTTCTCAGAAAGGTTCAAGAGAAGAAAACAAAATAAATAGAAATATGAATACAAATACAAATTTCCATAATCAAAGAAAAAATGGATATAATAATAAAGAAGATGGTCAAAACAACTTCCAAAAAAGACATAATTTTTCTAAAAATGATAACGGAAATCAATGGCAAAAAAGAGATAGGAAAAATGACCAAAATAACCAATATAATAGAAATAATCATGGATATAATGAAAACAAAAATAATAAGCGTATATTAGATGAAAGAGGAATTGAGAAGAACATTAAAGACATAATGAGTACTGATATAAACTTAGAAGAAAAAAATATGCACGAATATAACAGAAATATGGATAGACAAAAAAATAATAACAAATTTGATGAGTCTATAAGAACAACAAAAAAGAAAAACAGAAAAAATCAAGGTGATTATTCTATAAATGAGAAAAAGCTAAATGTATTAAAACAAAGAGATAATTTGTCAAATATGTTTGAAGATCAAGAAGACAGCATGCTAGATTACTATGATTTGACAACAGGAAGAGGAAGAAGAGGAAAGAAGAAGCCTCAAAGAGAAGCGCAAGAACGTACCAAACAAAAAATATTTAAACTTACTGAAATTACAATTCCTGAAACTATTAGTGTTAAAGATTTGGCTACAGAATTAAAGAAAACAGCAAGTGAAGTTATAATGAAGCTTATGTCACTTGACGTTATGGCTACATTAAATGATAATGTGGATTTTGATACAGCATTTTTAATAGCATCTGAATTTGGTGTAACAGCTAAAAAGAAACAAGAAATAAAAGAAGAAGATGTCTTGTTTGATGAATCTGCAGATAAGGCAGAAGAATTAGTAGAACGTCCACCAGTAGTTGTTGTTATGGGGCATGTTGACCATGGAAAAACTTCTCTCTTAGATGCCGTAAGGAAAACAAATGTAATAAGTGGAGAAGCAGGAGGAATTACTCAAGCAATTGGTGCATATAAAGTAAAAATAAATGATAGAGAAATTACATTCTTAGATACACCAGGACACGAAGCATTTACTGAAATGAGAGCAAGAGGAGCACAAATAACAGATATTGCAATTTTAATAGTTGCAGCAAATGATGGTGTAATGCCTCAAACAGTTGAAGCTATAAATCATGCAAAATCAGCAGGTATACCAATAATTGTTGCAATAAATAAAATCGATTTACCAGATAGTAATCCTCGGAAGAGTAAAAGAAGAATTAGCGAAATATGACCTAGTTCCAGAAGAATGGGGAGGAGATACCATTTATGTTGAAATTTCGGCAAAACAAAATATAAATATAGATAAATTGTTAGAAATGGTATTATTAGAAGCTGATATGCTAGAATTAAAAACCAACCCTAATAAACAATCTAAGGGAACAGTAATAGAAGCAAGACTTGATAAATCTAAAGGTGCAATTGCAAGTGTATTAGTACAAAGAGGAACACTAGATGTAGGAGATACCATAGTTGTAGGAACATCAATAGGTAGGATACGTTCAATGGTAAATGATAAGGGTAAAAAAGTAAAATCAGCAGGACCTTCTACACCTGTTGAGATTATGGGATTAACAGAAGTGCCTCAAGCAGGAGATATATTCTATGAAGTAAAAGACGAAAAAATGGCAAAACACTTAATAGAAAGAAGAAGACGTCAAGCAAGAGAAAAATCTATAAATGCTACTGCACCTATGAGCTTAAATAGCTTATTTAATAAGATGGAAGAAGGAAAACTAAAACAATTAAACTTAATTGTAAAAGCAGATGTTCAAGGTTCAGTAGAAGCTTTAAAATCTTCTCTTGAAAAATTATCAAATGAAGAGGTTTTAGTAAGAGTAATCCATGCAGCAGCAGGAGCAGTAACAGAATCAGATGTTACTCTTGCAAAAGTTTCAAATGCTATAATAATTGCATTTAATGTAAGACCAGTTGCAACAGCAAAAGAAGTAGCTGAAAAAGAATCAGTAGAAATAAAACAATATTCAGTAATATATCAAGCAATAGGTGATGTAGAAGCAGCTATGAAGGGAATGTTAGATCCTAAATTTGAAGAAGAAGTAATAGGTACTGCAGAAATTAGACAAATATTCAAAATATCAAATGTAGGTACAGTAGGTGGAGCAATGGTACTTACTGGAAAGATTGAAAGAAATGCTGGAGTAAGAGTAATTCGTGATGATGTAGTTGTTCATGAAGGAAAACTTATATCACTAAAACGTTATAAAGATGATGCAAAAGAAGTCGCCAAGGATTTTGAATGTGGTATTCAATTAGAAAAATATAATGACATAAAAGAAGGAGATATAATCGAAGCATTTATTTTAAAAGAGATAACAAGAGAATAGGAGGATTTTGTATTGCAAAGAAAAAAAAGTAATCGAATGGATAGGGTTAATGAAGAGTTAAAAAAAGAGATTAGCTCTATAATTGATTTAAAATTAAAAAATCCTAATATAACAGGTATAATTAGCGTAACTAAGGTAAAGACATCTCCAGATTTAAAATATGCTAAGGTATATATTAGTCTGTTAAACTGTAAGAGTAAGAAAAATACATTAGAGGGATTAAAAAACGCTTCTGGCTATATTAGATCTGAAATAGCTAGAAACGTAAACCTAAGATATACTCCTGAGCTTGTATTTGAAGTAGATGACACCATGGAATATAGTTCTAGAATAGAAAATATATTAAATGAAATAATGCCTAAAGAAGAAAAATAAATTATACTAGAAAGGATTAGTTTTTAACTAATAAAGGGAAAGATACATGACATTAGATAAAATATTAGAAGCAGTAAAAAAAGCTGATAAAATTGTAATTTTAACTCATGAAGAACCTGATGGAGATGCAATAGGTAGCGCTCTTGCAGTTGCATTTGCATTGAAAAAATTTGGTAAAAAAGCAGATGTAATAATACCAGACACACCTCCAATGTTTAATTTTATGCCTGGTATAGAAACTTTAAAAAAAGAATCAGATATAAAAAGCTATGATTTAGCAATTGCAGTAGATGCTTCAGATGGAAAAATTTTAGAAGGATATACTCCATATTTTGAAAATGCAAAAGTAAAAATAGTAGTAGATCATCATGGAAGTAATAAGATGTATGGAGATATTAACTTTGTAGATCCAGTTGCACCAGCTTGTTGCCAAATTTTAATAGAAATGTTTGAATATTTTAAAGTTGAACTTACTAAGGAAATTGCAATATGTATAATGACAGGAATTATAACAGATACAGGGGGATTTAAACATAATGCAACTGCTGAAACATTTGAATTTACAGCAGAAATGCTAAGACTAGGTGTTAATATATCTGAAATATACAGAAAAACATTGTGTACAAAAACTAAGGCAAGTTTTGAACTAAATAGAATAGCTACAGATAGATTAGAACTATTAGAAAATGGAAAAATAGCTTTTACATATATAACACTAGAAGATGAAAAAAAGTTAAATGCTACACGTGGAGATCATGAAGGCATTGTAGAAATTGGAAAACAAATAGAAAATGTTGAGGTTTCTATATTTCTACATGAATCAGAAAAAAAAGGATTCAAAATTTCATTAAGATCAATAGAATATGTTAATGTCGCTGATGTTGCGGTAATGTTTGGCGGTGGAGGACATATAAAAGCCGCTGGAGCTTATGCAGTTGGCGGGGTAGAGCAGATAAAAGAAAAATTGGTCCATGAAATAAAGAAACAATTAAAATAATATTAAAATAAAGACTGGCACTTTTGATAAATTTAAAATATTTAGATTTATCAAAAGAGTTAGTCTTTAATAAAAGGAACGAGAAAATATATGGATGGAATTCTAATTATAAATAAAGAATTAAATTGGACATCAAATGATGTCGTACAAAAAGTAAAGCATATATTACATGAAAAAGTAGGTCATACTGGAACATTAGATCCATTAGCTACAGGAGTTTTACCTATACTTGTAGGAAAGGGAACACTGCTTTCAAAATATTTGATAAATCATGATAAAGAGTATATTGCAGAAATTGAACTTGGTAAAAAAACTTCAACAGGAGATAAAGAAGGTTCTATAATTGAAGAAAAAGAAGTTACAGGTAAAGCTTTAGAAGAAAGCTATGTAAGAAGAGTTTTAGAAAGTTTTAAAGGAAAACAAAAACAAACTCCACCAATGTATTCAGCAATAAAAGTAAACGGAAAAAAGCTATATGAATATGCAAGAGAAGGCAAAAAAGTAGATGTAAAACCAAGAGAAATAGAAATTTATGATATAGAGCTACTGGCTATTATACCAGAAAAATCAGAAATTAAAGTTAAAATTAGTTGTTCAAAGGGTACATATATAAGAACATTATCTGAGAATATAGCTGAAAAATTGGGTACAGTTGGATTTATGAAAAGTCTTCAAAGAACTAAAGCAGGAGATTTTGATATTAAAGATGCAATAAATATTTCTGAAATAGAAAATAAAGAAATTTTAAATAAAAATTTTATTTCATTTGAACAATTTTTTAAATTAAATGAAAACATTATTCTAGATGATAATTTTTTAAAGAAATTTTTAAATGGAGTAAAAATAAATATAGAAAAAAAAGATGGAATATATAAAATTTATGATAAAAATGATAAATTTATTGGAACTGGTAAATTAAACCAAAATGGCTTAAAGAGAGATATTTGCTGTAATTAAAATTCTTTATATTTATAATATAAAGAATTTTTTTGAAAATACTTGCTATTTGTCAAAATTTGAAATATAATAAAAATGAATAGATAACACTTAGGAGGAAAATTATGGATGATTTTGCAACTTATATATTAGAAGAAAAAGATTTGGCTCAAAAAATGATGATAGTATATTATTTATCTAAAAAAACAGGAATATTTTTTGACAAATCTATTGTTTTAAAAGCAGAGATAACAAAGTTATTTATAGAATATATGAGACTAAATGTTGATAAAAACTTAGTTTTAACTGCTATGCTTCTATGTAATTGCAAAAAAATAGATGATTCTCAAAAGATAGGTAAATTAGAAACTTTTGCTGTAGATGGAGCTGAATATTTAGCAGAACTAGGATTTAATAGCTATTTTTGTAGAATATGTGAGCAAATTAATAGATATAGTGGAAGTACACCAAGAGAAAAAGAAAGTGATTTATTAGAAATAGTAGATCAATTTACAGGATTAATTTTAAATAGAATAGAAAGACCAGCCTTTTCTCCATTAGAAGCAGTAGTCGTATTAGAAGAAAAGAACTTTAAATATGCGGAAAATAGGTATTTGGAATTATTTAAAAGATTTGTAAAAGACATGCAAAATGTAACTATAAAAGAGAATATAGAAGTTCCTATAATAGAAAAGTTAGTACATCTACATAATAGAGAACCAAATGTAAAAACATTTATTGCAACCATCTCAAATAAGTTCGATGAAAAAATAGATGAAGCAATTAGAAGAAGTGTCAAAAAGAGGGCTAAAAAGATGCTTGCAAAAGAAAAACAAAATGATGTTAGTTCAGATGTAAAATCTAGTACTGAAAAAATGAATGACATTATACAAGCAAATAAAGATGCAAATAGAGCTTTGTTTAGTGAAGATACAGCTCAAAAAATCTTAAGCCATAAATCGGATTATAAAATGGGGGAATAAAATGTACGAAATATTTGCAGACTTACACATACATATTGGAAGATCAGAAAATGGTAAACCAATTAAAATAACAGGAGCAAGAGATTTGAATTTTACAAATATAGCAAAAGAGTGCTTTTATAGAAAAGGAATCCAAGTAGCAGGAATTATAGATTGTGCATCACCTTATGTTATAGAAGATATAGAAAATTTTTTAAAATCAGGAGATGCATATGAATTAAAGGATGGGGGCATAATTTATAAAGACAAGGTTTGTATACTATTAGGAAGTGAAGTAGAAACCTCAGAAAAAGGAAGAAATGGAAAAATGGGCAGTGCACATAATGTGTGCTTTTTTCCGTATCTAAAAGATATAAAAGGTTTTTCAAATGAATTATCTAAACATTTGAAAAATATAACTTTAAGTACTCAACGTTCTGATTTATCAGGATATGATTTAGTAGATTTAGTAGAAAAATATAATGGAATAGTTATTCCAGCTCATATTTTTACACCTCATAAAAGTTATTATGGTAATTGTTCAGATAGATTAAAAGACATTTTTAAAGAAAAATATGATAAAATTTTTGCAGTGGAATTAGGTTTAAGTGCAGATACTTTTTTAGCTGATGAAATATCTGAACTAGAAAATAAAACATTTGTTACAAATTCAGATGCACATTCTCTCCCTAGAATTGCAAGAGAATATAATAAAATGCAAGTGGAAAATATTTCATTTAGAGAAATTGTTAAAGCTTTAAAAAATGAAGATGGAAGAAAGATTTTAGCAAATTACGGCTTAGACCCTAAACTTGGCAAATACCATAGAAGCTTTTGCGAGGATTGTAATGATTCAATTGAAATTGATGAAGCAGCAACTGTTTGTCCTAAATGTGGAGGACAAAATATTACTTTTGGAGTTTTTGATAGAATTGAATTAATAAAAGATAAAAAAGAAACTAAGAGTCCAGAAAACAGACCACCTTATATTTATCAAGTACCTTTAACCTTTATACCTGGAGTTGGCGGAAAAACGATAGATAAATTACTTAATCATTTTGAGACTGAAATGAATATTTTACATAAAGCAACAAAAGATGATTTAGAAGCAGTTGTTGGAGAAAAGGTTGCTAAAAATATTATAAATAGTATAACAGGAAATGTACATGTTCACTCAGGTGGAGGAGGAGTATATGGAAAAGTATCATTATAAAAATATTTTAGAGGATTTTTATAATGAATAAAGTAACTAAAATTATTGATGTTTTAAAATAGAGAATTCTTTATGTTAAAATAGAGAGTTCTTTATTTTTATGTATTGCCTCATAATTTTACATTTTGCTGCAAATACACAAAATTCGGTTGCTATTTTACATAAAATATGATATAATACTAAACAGCAAATTGCTGTTGTGCTTGAAGCATATTTGCAACAAGTATAAGGAGGGTAGAAGGAAACTAGTAAAAAGCACTGTACGACAACATACAGGAGGTATGAGTATGAAGAACGGTATTCCACTTGTGGAAGTTCTGGAAGAGTATCCTCATAGTTTGATATACATCAAATATGGGGATAAAAAAGAAGGAACAAGAGAAGTGGAAGTATCTAGCAAAGAGGCTAAGCTCCCTATTGGGACACAGTTTTTTCAGTCAAAGAGATTTGACTGGATTGCTGTTACTGCTGGAGGCAAGCCATATCTTTTGGGATATGGAGACTTTGACTGGCTTCTGCTTTCAACTAAGGTTTCAGGTAGAACTGAAGACAAATTGCTGATGCGGTATAGCGAGCTCTATAGCAATGAAAAGCTCGAGAGTGAAGGATTTTTACCAACCATGAAAATCTTAAAAGATTTCACTCAGAGAGTCAGGGCTTTCTTACCAGAGAAAGTCTATGTCGGAAGTGCCGAAGATAGAATATTATCTATGGCATCTCTGGAAAACGGTGAGTATGAATATGCAGAAATAAAGCCGTCTGAGTTCTTTTTGTGCATGAATGTTATACCAGTCATAAGATTACCAAGAAATACTCTTGTTGAAATTGGTGGCAGGTATGACGAAGCAAAGAAGATCTGGCTTCCGAGAACCCATGGTCGTTAGACTAAACAAATTGTCCAAGCTATTAGCTTGGGCAATTTTACATTTTCTAAGAATAAAATTAAACCTATAAGAATAAACATTAAAAAGTATAAAACATGATAGGAGACTGACTATGAAAAAAAGTATAAAAATGTCGAACATAAAAAATGTAATGAGAGAATATACTAAAAGCAATTCAAAAGAATACATATTGGTTACTTTAATATTTTTGATAGGTTTATTTTTAGGAGTTATGGTAATAAATAATTGTCAAGAGGAAAATGCAAATAGTGTAGTTACATATATGTCAGAATTTATACAAAAATTTAAAAATATTGAAAACATGGACACAAATGGATTGCTTATTGAATCAGTTAGATCTAATTTATTATTAGCAATAATTATATGGTTTGCGGGGACAACTATAATAGGTCTTCCTGCTGTTTTAGGATTGATTTTATTTAGGGGATTTTCGTTAGGTTTTACTATATCAGGAGCTATATTTACATTTGGAGTACAAAAGGGAATAATATTTTGTTTGCTTTCGATATTTTTACAAAATATAATTTTTATACCTGCTCTTCTTACAATGGGAGTTAGCAGTATAAAATTATATAAATCTATAATAAATGATAGAAGAAAAGAAAATATAAAAATTGGAATAATAAGACATACTATTATTTCATTGATAATGCTTGGAGTACTTGTTTTATCTAGCGTTTTAGAAAGTGAAATATCTGTAAGATTGTTAAAGGAAGGGGTAAAATATATCAACTTTTAAGTAGAAAAAAAATTAAAAATTTAGAAAAAAGTATTTACAATTTTTAATTAGTTTGATATAACATATACTAAACTTATGTAAATAAGATTGTATAAAATATATGAAAATGGAGAATGGTAATGGAAAAACAATTAAAACAATTTTTAAAATTTTTAGAAGTAAGTAAAAAAGTTTCAAATAACACTCTTCAATCATACAGAAGAGATTTGTTACAATTCGAACAATATTTAAATGAGCAAGGTATAAAATATAATAAAGCAACAAATGAAGATTTAAAAAAATATTTTGACTATTTAAAAGAACAAAATAAAAAGCCATCTACAATATCAAGAACAATAGCATCAATAAGGGCATTTTATCAATATGAAGTAAGAAATAATAAGGTAGAAAAAGATCCTACAGAAAATATACAATCACCTAAAATAGAAAAAAGAGTTCCAAGTATATTAACATCTGAAGAAGTTGAACTTTTGCTAGAACAGCCACAAAAAGTTGATTTAAAAGGTGCAAGAGATAAAGCTATGCTTGAATTTGCTTATGCAACAGGCATGAGAGTTACAGAAATAATTTCTCTTAATTTAGAAGATATAAACTTAGAAGAAAGAACTGTTATTTGTAGAAATAGAAATAAAACAAGAATTATACCACTTGGTAAAATATCTGCAAATGCAATTAAAGAATATATAGAAGAAGCAAGAAATGTTCTTGTAAAATCAGATAAAGAAAGAGCGGTATTTGTTAATTTAAATGGAAAGAGATTAACAAGACAGGGATTTTGGAAGATAATAAAATATTATCAAGAACAAGCAAATATAACAAAAGATATAACACCACATACATTAAGACATTCATTTGCAACACATTTATTACAAAATGGAGCAGACTTAAAATCAATTCAAACAATGCTTGGACATTCAGATATTTCATCAACACAAGTTTATATGCAGTTTCAAAATGGTGGAATAAATGATGTATATAAAAAGGCTCATCCAAGAGCTTAAATATTTTGGAAATTTATAAAATAATTATTTCAAGAGATAGGAAATGAAATTAATGGAAGAAAAAGTAAAAAAAGATACAAATAATAAAAAGAAAAATAGTAAAAAAATTATAATAACTGTTGTAATTATAATAATATTAATTATAATTGGAATTGGAATATTTGTTTATGCAAGAGCTACATCTGGTGTTAGAAAACCAATAATATACTTATATCCAACAGAGGAAACTAAAGTAAATGTCCAATTAGGGTATTCCAATAAAATAATATGTTCATATCCACTATATGAAAATGGATGGAATGTGCTTGCAAAACCAAATGGAGATTTAGTAGATTTAAATACAGGAAGGAATTTATATTCTCTTTATTATGAAAGTGAAAATGTTGTAAATTTTGGCGTTAGAGAAGATGGATTTATAGTTGAAGGAAGAGAAACGGCAGAATTTTTAGAAGAAAAACTTTCAATATTAGGATTAACAGAAAGAGAAGCGGAAGAATTTATAGTATATTGGTTACCAAGGCTACAAGAAAATAAATATAATTATATAAGATTTGCAACAATGGAAGAAATAAATACCAATATGCCACTAAATTTTTCAGTAGAACCAGATACTTTAATAAGAGTTTTAATGACATATAAGGGATTAGATAAACCAATAGATGTACAAGAACAGGAATTAGAAACACCTGAAAGAAAAGGATTTGTTGCTGTTGAATGGGGCGGAACAGAGATTAAATAAATAAAAATAAATGGTAGTTCAATTTTATAACTATCATTTATTTTTTGGTTATTTCTATAGTTGTGGGATTTACTTTTAAATTTCAATTTCTTCTGAAAAATGCTAGAAAACACTTGAAAATTTTGAAAATATATGATAATATAGTAAACATAATTTAAAAATAAAAGCCGATGAGAAAGCAAAGTAAATATATTAAAAAAATTGCTATAGAGAAAATGACCGAGGCTGGAAGTCATTGCAAGGAATATATTGAAATTTCACTTTTTAGGTCTTCCTTTGAAAAATAAAATTTTAGTAGGGGGAAGCGGGTTGCTCCGTTAAAAGTAAAATGAGGTTAATTATACAAAAAAGATAATTAATAAATTTAGGTGGTATCACGGAATATCCATTTCGTCCTAAGCTATTAGGATAAATGGATTTTTTTTAAAATATAGGGAGGAAAGTATGAAAGAAAAATTAGAAAGAATCAAAAAAGAATCTATCCAAGAGATAAAAGAATTAAAAGATTTAAAATCATTGGAAGACTTAAGAATAAAATATTTAGGAAAAAAAGGAGAACTTACAGCATTACTTAAAGGTTTAAAAGATGTAGCAGAAAAAGAAAGACCCATTATTGGAAATCTTGTAAATGATGTTAGAAATAACCTAGAAAAATTGATTGAAGAAAAGGAAAAAGAATTAAAAGAAAAAGAACTAAACCAAAAATTAGAATCAGAAAAAATAGATATAACAATTCCAGGAAATAAAATAAAAAGAGGAAGTATACATCCATTAAATAGAATAATAGAAGACATGGAAGACTTATTTGTATCAATGGGATATGATGTAGTTACAGGTCCAGAATTAGAAACAGATGAATTTTGTTTTGAAAGATTAAATTTACCAAAAGGACATCCTGCAAGAGACATGCAAGACAGTTTCTACATTACAGACGAATATTTACTAAGAACACAAACATCATCAGTTCAAGCAAGAACAATGCTTGCCAATACTGAAAAAACACCTATAAGAATGATAACATGTGGAAAGACATATCGTAGGGAAGATGATGCAACACACTCTCATCAATTTAATCAAATAGAGGGGCTAGTAGTGGATAAAAAAGATGCACATGTATCACTTGCAGACTTAAAAGGAACCTTAGAAATATTTGTAAAAAAAATAATAGGTGCAAATTTAGATTTAAGATTTAGACCAAGTTATTTCCCATTTACAGAGCCATCATATGAAGTAGATGTAACATGTTTTAAATGCCAAGGAAAGGGATGTAATCTATGTAAAGAAACAGGATGGATAGAGGTATTAGGTTCTGGAATTGTACATCCAAATGTACTTAGAGTAAATGGATATGACCCTAACCTATATTCTGGATTCGCTTTTGGAACAGGGATAGACCGCTTAGCAATGTTTAGATATGGGATAACAGATATGAGATATTTATACACAAATGACGTACGTTTCTTAAATCAATTTGATAGAAAGGATGAAGAATAATGAAATTAAGTATAAATTTTGTAAAAGACTATGTTGATATACCAAGTAAAATAGATGTAGTAACTCTTGCAGATGATATGACAAGAATTGGAAATGAATATGATTCGGCTGAAAAATTAGTAAATGCTACAAATTTAGTAATAGGAGAAGTGCTAAATTGTACAATGCACCCTGATTCTGATCATTTACATTTATGCAAAGTAAATATTGGAAAAGAAGTATTAGATATAGTATGTGGAGCACCAAATGTAAGAGAAGGATTAAAAGTAATAGTAGCATTAGATGGAGCAAAACTTCCAGGTGGAGTAGTAATCAAAAAAAGCAAAATAAGAGGTCAAGAATCAAATGGAATGTTATGTGCGTTATATGAAATAGGTATAGAAAAAAAATATCTATCAGAAGCAGATAAAAATGGAATATGTGAACTTCCAAAAGATGCACCAATAGGTGAAGATCCAATAAAATATTTAAAACTAGATGACAGTATAATAGACTTTGAATTAACTGCAAACAGAGGGGATTTATTAAGCATTTTAGGTATGGCATATGAAATTTCAAGTATATATGATAAAGAAGTTAGACTTCCTGACTTAACACATAAAGAAGAAGGGGAAAATATATCAAAAGAATTTGAAACGAAAGTAGAAACTGACAATTGTAAATTATTTTTAACTAGAAAAGCAAAAGATGTAGTAATAAAAGAAAGTCCAGATTTTATAAAAAATAGATTAATTGCATCTGGAATAAGACCAATAAACAATGTCGTAGATATAAGTAACTATGTAATGTTAGAATTAGGGCAACCTCTACATTTTTATGATGCAGATAATTTAGGAAATAATATATTAGTTAGGATGGCAAAAAAGGGAGAAAAATTAACAACTTTAGATGGAAATGAAAGAACATTATCAGAAGAAGATATTGTAATTACAGACGGTAAAAAAGCAGTTGGACTAGCAGGAGTAATGGGAGGAATATCAACAGAAGTAGAAAAAACTACAAAAAATATAATAATAGAAGCGGCAATATTTGATAATGTAAAAATAAGAAAAACATCAAATAAAATTTTAAGAAGTGAAGCAAGTAACAGATTTGAAAAAGGACTAGATCCTGCAAGGACATATATGGCAATAGAAAGAGCATGTCACTTACTTGAAAAATATGCAGATGCAAAAATAGTTACAGGAATGCTTAAATATGATGTAACAGAAAACAAAGAAAAAGAAATAAAAATAGAATATAAATTTGTAAATGATGTATTAGGAACAAATATATCAAAACAAGACATATTAGATACATTCAGAAAATTAAAATTTAAAACTAAGTCAGAAAAAGACTATGTAATAGTTACAGTTCCAACAAGAAGAATAGATATTTCAATAAAAGAAGACCTAGTAGAAGAAGTTGGAAGAATATATGGAGTAGATAAAATTGAAGGAAAACTTCCAGTTGTATCAATGAAAATGGGAAGCTGTGACAAAACTTTAAGAAAAATAAGACATAAAATGAGTGATTTAGGTTTAAATGAAACATTATCATATATACTAATAAATGATAAAGAAGTTAAAAAATTTACCATAGATGAATTTGAACCATTAAAATTATTAGATCCAATTACAGAAGAAAGAAATACTTTAAGATATAGCATGATACCATCATTATATAAAATATATGAATATAATAAATTTAGAGAAAATAAAGATGTATGCTTATTTGAGATAGGAAAAGGATTTTGGAAGAAAAATGGAGTATATGGTGAAGATCAAAAAATATGTGTACTAATGACAGGAAAATATTATAATAAAATTGGGTATAATGAAGAAATAAACTTTTATGATATAAAAGGAGTAACAGAAGAATTATTAGACTTCTTAGGATATGGAGGAAGATATAGTTTTATTATACCAAAAAAAGTTCCTACTGAATTTCATCCAGGGCAAGTTGCAGAAATATCTGTAAACAATGATATAGTAGGAATAATAGGAAGATTACACCCAAGTATAGAAGAAAATGCTGTATTTGTTATGGAGATAAATTTAAGTAAATTACTAGAAAAGAAAGTATCTAAAATGAAATTTAAGGAAATATCAAAATTCCCTGTAATAAAGAAAGATATATCAGTTCTAGTTGATAAAACTATAACTTCACAAGAACTAGAAACAAGAATAAAGAAAAAAGCTGGAAAACTACTATTAGAAATAAAATTATTTGATGTATATGAAGGAAAAAATATATTAGACAAAAATAAGAGAAGTTTAGCATATTCACTAGTATTTGGAGATCCATCAAAAACCTTAAATGATGATGAGATAAATGAAATTTTAGAGAAAATTGTAGCTGATTTAGCAAATTCTGGAATTGAATTAAGAAAATAAATTTCTTTAC
Organism: uncultured Clostridium sp.; assembly: GCA_964620415.1. Classification (GTDB taxonomy): domain Bacteria; phylum Bacillota; class Clostridia; order TANB77; family CAG-508; genus CAG-269. Next base: position 9,872 of record CAZUHD010000012.1, on the reverse strand, counting down.
AAATATGAAAAAAAGGTGTAATATAGGAACAGGAAAAATGGGAGGAATAAATTTCATATGAGATTTTTAGAAACCGAAAAAGACAAAGAAGAGTATACAAAATTTTTAGAAAGCCATGAAAGATGTAATTTCCAACAATCTTTAGAATGGGCGAATGTAAAAACAAGTTGGAAAAAGGAAGTTATATTAGCAGAAGACAACAATAAAAAAATAATAGGTTCTCTTATGGTATGGATAAGGAAAATACCTGTTTTTGGGAATATAATGTATTCTCCAAGAGGTCCTGTTGCAGATATTCATAATATAGAGGTCTTAAGTGAGCTTACAGAGGGGGCAAAAGAACTTGCAAAAAAATATAAAGCAATAGTTTTAAGAATAGAGCCAGATATAAAAAGCGATGATGAATTATTTAAAAATATGATGTTAGATTTAGGCTATCTTATAAAAGATGATGCTAAAAACTTTAGAGAGGAAATTCAACCAAGATATGTATTTAGACTAAATACTAAAGGAAAAACAGAAGAAGAAATCTCTAAAAAATTCCATCAAAAAACAAGATATAATATAAAACTTGCTACAAAAAAGGGCGTAACAGTAAAAACAGGAACGAGAGAAGATTTAAAAGATTTCCATAAAATAATGGAAACAACAGGAAAAAGAGATGGATTTATAACAAGACCACTTTCTTATTTTGAAAAAATGTATGATGAAATGGCACCAGATCATATGAAATTACTTATGGCATATTACAAAGGAGAACCGATAGCAGGAGTAATACCAATTATGTATGGAAATAAAACATGGTATTTATATGGTGCAAGTAGTAATGAACACAGAAATTTAATGCCAAACTATTTATTACAATGGGAAATGATAAAAATAGCCATTGAGAGAAAAAGTGATATATATGATTTAAGAGGAGTACCAGGTATAGCTGATGACTCAAATGGATTATATAGATTTAAAAAAGGATTTGGAGCAGAATATACAGAATTTGTAGGAGAAGTTTATATTCCATTTAAACCTTTAACATATAACTTATATAGGATTACTGAAAAAATATTCAGAAACTTAAGAGCATTAAAATTGAAATTTAAAAAAGCATAAGGATAAAATAAGTTTGTAAACAAAAGGGAGAAAATATGAAATCACTTATAATAAATAAAGAGAATTTGAAACATAATATAAAAATAATAAAAGAAATAGTAAAAGATACAGGCAGACAAGATAACCATAAGTTGGTAAAATTAATAGCAGTAGTAAAAGGAAATGGATATGGCTTAGGATTAATTCCATATTCGAAATTTTTAGTAGATAATGGAATTGATATTTTAGCTGTATCAACTGTAGAGGAAGCTCTACAGTTAAGCACATCTGGTATTAAAGCAAGAATACTTATGCTAGCTTCAACATCTGTAAAAAAAGAAGTTCAAAGCTTAATAGATAATAATGTAATAATTACAATAGGATCAAAAGAAGCTTTAGCAGTAGCAGAAGAAATAGGATCAAAGAAAAACAAGAAAGTAAAAGCACACTTAAAAATAGATACAGGATTTGGAAGATATGGTTTTTGCTATAATGAACCAGAAGAGATATTAAATGAATTAAAAAAAATAAAAAATGTTGAAATAGAAGGCACATTTTCACATTTCTCTCTTGCTTTTGATAAAAAAGATAATTATACAAAGACACAGTTTGATAGATTCATTAATGTAGTAGAATACTTAAAGAAAAATAACATATCAACAGGGATGCTTCATATATGCAACTCTTCTGCATTTTTGAAATTTAAATATATGAGATTAAATGCTGTAAGAATAGGCTCTGCATTTTTAGGAAGACTATCTATTCCAAATATTTATGGCTTAAAAACTGTGGGATATATGAAATCAAATATTACAGAAATTAAAACTTTACCAAAAGGGTATAATATAGGATATGCAAATTCATATAAAACCAAAAAAGAAACAAAAATTGCAATAGTTCCATGTGGATATGCAGATGGATATAATGTGAGAGAACAAAGAGATATGTTTAGAAAAAGAGATAAATTAAGATACATAGTAAGAGATTTTAAAGATAGCTTTAAGGATAAATCTTTATATATAGATGTTTTACATACTGGAAATTTAAGTGAGAAAAAACAAACTTGTAAATGTAAAGTTTTAGGACGAATTGGAATGTTTAATCTAACAGTGGATGTAACTGATAAGAATATATCAATTGGAGATGAAGTAAGATTAGACGTAAATCCAATTTTTGTAAATAGTAATATTAGAAGGGAGTATATATAGTGGAGAAAAATGAAACTCAGAAAGAAAAATTTATGAATTTAAATTTTTTTAAAAAAGTATGGTATTCAATAACAAAATTTGAAAAATATCCTGAACTTGCTGCTTTAGGAGTAAAAAAAGCTATTATATATTTTACTGAAATTATGGCGATATTTAGTATATTATTTACAATAATGTTTGTTATTTATGCAAATAATATTGCGGAATTTGAAGAACCTAATTTAAGTCTTTCTCGGAAAAATTGCAAGTCTATTATTAGATGGAGTTGATCCTGAAATGCTTGGAATAGGTGAAATAGCTACGAAAGATGAAATAATACATTCTTATGAAAGTATAAGTCCAAGTATGATAATTTCTAGTTTTTTTATTAGTAGTTTTATATCTAGTTATTTGATAACTTTAACAAACGTAATCAGTTTATCAATATTTGGGTTATTTACTTGTCTTCTTGTTAAAATAAAGATGAATTATAAAGCTGTATTTAATATGTCTGTGTATGCTTTAACATTATCTATAATACTAGAAATAATATATATAGGCTTACAGATGCTTTGTGGTTTTGAAATAAAGAATTTTTCTATAATGTATATTGCAGTTTCATATATAAGCTTAGCTGCTGCAATATTCATGATAAAATCAGATGTAATGAAACAACATATGGAATTAATGAAAATTGTTGAAGAAAATAAGGAAAAAATAGAAGAAACTATAAAAATTCCGAAAAGACCAGAAAAAGATGATGATGAAGATGAACAAAAAGACGATGAAAAAGAGGAAAAAGATACTAATGATAAAGATGCTCGGTAGACAAGGCTCAAATGCATAATTGAAAGCAAAATGAAAGGAATTTATTTAAAATGAAGAAAAATGATGACGATAATAAGAAAAATAAAAAACAGGATTTTTTGTATAGCATATTAGCTTTAATATGTGTTGTGTTTGTTGCTGTTTGGATTGTAATTAGTTTAAACCTAAAAGAAAAAGATGATACTACAATTAGCTATACAGATTTAATTACACAGATTGCCGAAAAGAATGTAAAAGAAATTGAAATGACGACAGGAGCAAATTCCATAAAAGTAACTTTAAAAAATAAAATAGATGAAAATGGAACTATTATAGAAAATACTGAAATCACATCAGAATCTGAACTTCAAACTGAAAATGAAGGGGAAGAAAAAGTTGATCCTGAATTAATTAAAAAATCTATAATACCAAGTACACAAAGTTTCGTAGAGTTAGTACAAAATGAAAAGTTAAATGGAAATGATATAAATTTAATACAAAAGAAACCTAACTTTTTTGCTACTCTCCCATCATATATAGTATCATTACTTCCAACTATTGTAATGGTAGCTTTGTTTATAATGATATTTAAAATGCAAGGACTTGGGGATAAAGGCGAAATATATGATGAAACAGAAAGAAAAACTAAAGTAAAATTTTCTGATGTTGCAGGTTTAGATGAAGAAAAAGAAGAAATGGTAGAATTAGTACAATTTCTAAAAGAGCCTGGAAAATTTATTGAAATGGGTGCTAAAATTCCTAAAGGAGTACTACTTTATGGTAAGCCAGGTACTGGTAAAACTCTAATTGCAAAAGCAATAGCTGGAGAGGCAGGAGTACCATTTATTTCTATGAGTGGTTCTGAATTTATAGAAATGTTTGCAGGACTGGGTGCTTCAAGAGTTAGAAAATTATTTGAAAAGGCAAGAAAACTTGCTCCTTGTATAGTTTTTATTGATGAGATAGATGCTATTGGTTCAAGAAGAACAAATGCTAGTGGTGCAGAAAGTGAAAATAATCAAACTCTAAACCAATTATTAGTTGAAATGGACGGATTTTCATCTGAAGAAACAATAATAGTACTTGCTGCAACAAATAGACCAGAGATGTTAGATAAGGCATTATTAAGACCAGGAAGATTTGATAGGCAAATAACAATACCAGCTCCTGATAAAAAAGGAAGAGAAGAGATTTTAAAAATTCATAGTAAAGATAAGAAAATCGATGAAAATGTATCTTTAGAAAGTATTGCAGAAGATACAGCAGGATTTACTGGAGCAGAACTTGCAAATATTTTAAATGAAGCAGCAATAATTGCAACTAAAAATGAACACAAAAAGATTTTAGAAGATGATATAGAAGAAGCAGTAAAAAAGGTAACAGTAGGATTAGAGAAAAAAGCAAGAGTAATATCTGATAAAGATAAGAAATTAACAGCATATCATGAAGCAGGACATGCTATAGTAAGTTGGTATTTACCAACTCAAAAAAAGGTAAAAGAAATTTCAATAATACCACGAGGTATGGCAGGTGGATATACAATGTATAAAACTGATGAAGATAAATCTTATATATCTAAAACAGAAATGGAAGAAAGATTAATCGCACTTTTAGGTGGAAGAGCAGCTGAAAAAATAGCTTTAAATGATATTTCAACAGGGGCAAGTAATGATATAGAGGTAGCATCTAATATTGCTAAAGAAATGATTGTAAAATATGGTATGAATGATGAGATAGGTCCAATTTCTCTTAAAAATGATAGCGGTGAATATGAATTAGACATGTATGGAAAAGACATGGGAGATAAAATTGGTGTAGAAATTAAGAAATTAATTGATACAGCATATAATGATGCTCAAATGATTTTAAGAGAACACATGGACAAATTACATGCTGTAGCAGAAGAGTTATTGAGAAAAGAGAAAATAAATGAGGAAAGCTTCAAAAAGTTTTTTGAAGGAGAAGAAGTGACAGAGGAGTAATTTTATGGTAATAATGATTTATCTGATAATTATCATATTATATGCAGTATTGTTATTTTGGACATGGAATAATGTGAAACAATTTGAAAACATAGCACAAAAAATAGGATATATCGGAATTGGATTAATTATACTTTTTGCTATAACATGGATTTTATTTAGTATTGCAAAATCTGGGGTGGATTATCCAAGTGTAGAGATTATGAAAGAAGTTAGAAAAATGGCATTATTGATATTTGTTCCTATAAATGGATTTTTAAGTTTGCCTCATTTTGCAAGTATAGTTCAGGAAATAACTACAGGAACAAGTGATGAAAAAACAAGAAGAAGAGCGACAATTTTAGGAATTGTTATTGTTATTGCAATTATAATAGAAATTGCATATATGAAGAGTTTTCAAAATGGAATAATAGAAATTCTAAATTCTAAGTAAGAAGGAATGATATGAAACCAAAAGTAATTGTAATAGTTGGACCAACAGCTTCTGGAAAAACTTCTCTTTCAATCGAACTTGCAAAAAAAATAAATGGAGAAATAGTATCATGTGATTCTATGCAAATTTATAAAGATATGAATATTGGTTCAGCAAAGCCAAGCAAAGAAGAAATGCAAGGAATTAAACATTATTTGATAGATGAAGTTTTACCAACTGAAAGATTTAGTGTGGCAGAATACAAAAAAAGAGCAGAAGAAGCAATTGAAGAAATTTTAAAAAAAGGGAAAACTCCTATTGTAGTTGGAGGAACAGGTCTATATGTAAATAGTCTTATATATGGAATTGAGTATGAGGAAATATGCTTTGATGAAAAATATAGAAATGAATTAATGGAGATTGCATCTTGCGAGCAAGGTTTAAAAGATTTATATGAACAAGCAAAAAAAATTGATGAGAAAGCAACACTAAAAATAAGTCCAAATGATAAAAAAAGAATTATAAGAATTTTAGAAATATATCATATAACACGGTAAAACAAAAACTGAGCAAGAAATAGAATCTAGAAAAAATGAAGTAAAATATGATTATAAAATATATGGAATAAATATTAAAAGAGATATTTTGTATGAGAGAATAAACAAAAGAGTGGACATGATGATTAATCAAGGCTTAATAGAAGAAGTACAAAACTTGATAAAAAAATATCCTAATTTTCCTACAGCAATGCAGGCAATAGGTTATAAAGAAATTGTTTGGTATTTACAAGGAAAATTGACAAAAGAAGAAGCTATAGAAAAGATTAAACAAGAATCGAGAAGATACGCAAAACGTCAAATAACATGGTTTAAAGGTATTAAAAATTTAACATGGATTGATGGATTAGATAATACACAAAATAATATAAATATTATTTTGGAGGGGGATACTATTTTTGAATGAAATTATAGATTATAAGGAATTAAAAAATAAAAAAAAGAAGAAAAATTATATTGCATATATTGCTTTAGTAATTATATTGCTATATACTTTTTATTCAATTTATTTAATTGTAAAGACTCCTAATGATATAGTAACAGTAGATACAGGAACTCTTACGTTAGATGAAACGACAAGTGGGTATATAATAAGAGATGAAACAATTTTAACAGGAAATAATTATAATAATGGATTAACAGCCATAGTATCAGAGGGAGAAAGAGCTGCAAAAAATCAAACAGCATTTAGATATAGTGGTGTTAATGAACAAGAAATACAATCAAAAATAGACGAACTTAATTTAAAAATACAAGAGGCATTAAAAAATGAGCAGAATATTTTTCCTACAGATATAAAAAATTTAGATAAACAAGTTGATGAAAAACTACAAGACTTGAAAACTTTAACTGACATACATACAATTGAAGAATATAAAAAAGAAATGGAAGAGATAACTACTAAAAAAGCTAAGATAACAGGAGAATTAAGCCCTAGTGGTTCATATATTAAGGAATTGACTAATGAAAAAGAAAAATATGAAAAAGAACTTGCTGCAAATTCAGAGGATATAAAGTCACCAGTTGCTGGAGTTATTTCATATAGAGTCGATGGCTTGGAAGATGTACTTACGCCAGATGATTTTAGTACACTTACAGAAGAAAGTTTAAATAATTTAGAACTAAAAACTGGTAAAATTGTAGCAACTTCACAGACTGAACGGAAAAGTAATTGATAATTTTAAATGTTTTATTGCGGCAGTATTAGAAAGTGATGCTGCTATGAACTGCGAGATTGGAGATATGGTTACTTTAACACTTGCAAGTGGAGCAGAGATGGAAGCGGAAATTTGCTATATTTCTAAACAGGATAATGATAAGGTTTTACTTGTTTTTAAATTAGATACTCTTACAAATGAACTAATTGAATATAGAAAAATTTCTTTTACTATTACATGGTGGAGTGAATCAGGGTTAAAAGTACCAAATACATCTATTGCTGAGGATGAAAATGGGTTAAAATATGTTATTAAGGTGAAAAATAGCGGAAATCAAAAGGTTTTAGTAAAAGTGTTAAAGAAAAATGAAAAATATTCTAGAATAAGTGCATATAGCACAGAAGAATTAGCGGCTCTTGGAATTGATGTTGAAACATATAGTAAAATATCACAGCATGATACAATTTTATTATATGCTAATCAAGAATAATATTACAATAACATTACAAGTAAATTAAAATAATATTACATTAAATGAAAAAGTATTGACTTTTTTTAAAAAATATTAGATACTTATTTATGTGAATAAACTATTAAGAAAAAATTTAGGAGGAAATAAAATGTCAGGTGCATTAATGAGTAAGGTTTGGAATTTATTTGGGATGGATCAAGCAGATGATGAAGAGGAAACAGATGATGATGTTTATGATTATGATTACGAAGATCAAGAAGAACAGCAACCAGTAGAAGAGAAAAAAGGATTTATGAAAAGGAATAGCAAAGTGGTAGCAATGCCACAAGCTCAATCTATTAAGATGGTAATATCTCAACCAACAAGTTTTGAACAATCAGAAGAAATTTGTGGATTTTTAAAAGAAAAAAAATCAGTAATAGTAAATTTAGAATATGTAAATAAAGACGTTGCAAGACGTATAATAGATTTTGTTAGTGGAGGAGTGTATTCTTTAGATGCACATATTCAAAAAGTATCTAACTCAATATTTTTAGTCGCACCAACAAATTATGAAATTACAAATGAAATGGCAAGAGAAGAAATAAAAAATAAATTATCAGTTTCTTGGTTAAATAAGAATAATATTACCTAAAAAAGGGGGCTTAAATTATGCTTACACCTATTGATATTGAAAATAAGAAATTTGCAAAGCAAATGGTAAATGGCTATAGTGTTGAAGAGGTAGATGATTTTTTAGATGAAATTGAAAGAGATTATGCAAAAGTACAAAAAGATTTATTAGATGCTAATAAAACTGTAGAGGAATTAAAAGCAGACTTAGAGCATTATAAGAGTATAGAATCTACGCTCCAAGGTACACTTCTTATGGCTCAGCAGACAGCAGAGGATGTAAAAAATGTTGCTAAGCAACAGGCAGATCAAATTTTACAAGATGCAAAAAGTGAAACACAAAAGGAAGCTGACTTTTTACAAAATCAAATTTTGGCAAAGAGAAAGGAAATAGAAGATATACAAAAGCAATTTGATATTTATAAAGCAAAAATGGAGTCACTTTTAATTTCACAATTAGAATTACTTAAAGAAGTTAATAAAAATGATGAAGAATATTAAAATAATAAAGATAGAGGTAGATTTCATGTTAAGTCTACTTTTATTTTTTTTTAAAATTAGATTATAAGGAATTATATTTAGTTATTGAAATTATTTAAGCAAAGGGAATAAATTATGAGTAATTTTACTTTTTTAACAAAGGAACAATGCTTTGGAGAAGATAAATTAGAAATACTAAAAAAAAGAGGAACAAAAGCAGCAATAACAGATTTTTCTATTGCTTTAGGTATAGGTTTTTCAATCTTTTGTATTGACAATGATAATTCATTAGAGGGAAGAACAGGAGGCTATTGGACGAAATCATCAGGTGTACGCGAAAGAAGGGTGTGTGAGATTGATGAAACTGGTGCATTAAGAGAAAATCCAACTGTTACACGTATTAATGGGACACGTCTAGCTTTGCCGTTTTCATCAATTGAGAAGCTCTCTACGAACGGAAAGGAAGGAAAAAGAGCAGAAGATGGAATACTTGAAGTGGAATATGGATATTATCCCCAAAAAGCGGCATCAAAAGACATGCAAGAGATATTAGAAAAAGAATATAAAAGTGGCAAAATAAAAAAAACAAATAATAGCTATACAACAGATTCTGTAGATCTTGATTATTTTAATATTCCATTTCAGCCACAGGATCATGAAGAATATGAATATAATGGAAAAAGATATGTAAGAGTTGAAGCAAAATTCTGTTTTAGTCATGATAATACACTTTCAAATGAAGAAGAATATAGTGCTAAAGATTGTGTATGGGTAGAAGTCTTACCTGTAAAATGGCTTGTTGATGAAAAAGCAAAAATTATGATAACAGATAAAATAATATGTGCAGGGGTAAGATTTAACGAAGATAAAGAATATCACACAGAAGATTTTGATAAAACAGAGATAAAAAAGTTTATAGATATGTATTTGTCAAGAGACTTAGAACAGTCAATAAATATAAAACAAAACAAGAACAAAAATACGTATAATTTAGATTTCTCTGAAGCAAGTGAAGAAGATATAATTCAAGCAGCAATACAAGGAGATATAGCAATATTCTTACATGGAAAACCTGGAAGTGGGAAGAGTGATAGGGTAAAGCAATTAGATCCAGATTTTA
>CAZUHD010000011.1:0-26739 GCA_964620415.1 uncultured Clostridium sp. | reverse complement strand
GCCAAAAGCTCCCTCTAATTAGTGTGCTTTTATTTGGAGGCTGTGAATTGTAACACAAGGTTACATAAGAAATTACAAAAAATGTCAAAAACTATTGCAAAAAAAGCAAAAATAAGATATAATAATGAGTATATGGACTTATTATGTTGTTAAAATCTTGAAATATTACAGAAATGCAACAAAAATGTAACATAAATGTAATATAAGAAACTTTAAAAAATGTCAAATGAACTTCCGTAAAGGAAAAAATACTAATTACTAATTAAACAAGATTTTAATACCTTGACTAACAAAAGAATAATATATAATATAAGTATAAATATAATCCCAAAATAGGAGGAAAGTTAGATGAATACAAAGACAAAAATAGTTAACAAGATATGTGCCATAATGGTATTAGTAGCCATGATGGTATGTAATTTCTGGGTAGTAGGAGAAGCTGCGGTAAGTTATGCTATAGACATGATGAAAACTAATAATTCAAATGTCGAATTATTAGCATATTTTGCTGATGAAAATGGGATAGAAACAGCAAATAAAAATAGTAGCATAGCAAGTGGCGAAGAAACTTTATATGTAAAAATTGGAGTAAGGAATGAAGGATACTTTAATGGTAAAATTAAGCTAGAAAACAGTAACTTCCAAATAGATAGAACTTATTTAGCTGATGGAGTATCTGAAATAACTGAAACAGGGGAAGTAATTTTAAAGCAAATAAATGCGGGAGCAGATGAAGTAATTGAATTAAAAGTAAATCCAATTAAAAAAGATGAGTTAAAACTTGTAGAATTACAAGGAGAAACTACTATAAAATTAGAAGGTGAATATACAAACAGCAAGAATGTACAAAAAGATAAAGCCTTAAAAGTAGAAGGAACAGCAGAAGTAACTTTAAATTGGACATTGCCAGAAGAAAGTGCGCTAGAACTATCAGGAGAAGTATTCACTAATAAGAAATATGAATTAGATGGGGAAGAAAAACAAATTGTACAATTTCTTGTAGGAACTAAAATAACAGAAAGTGATTATCCTTCAAAAACAAATGAAATAACTTTAACTAAGATAGATGGAACAGAACAAGTAATAATAGAAGGAAGAGAATTAGAAAACAAAAATAAGAAGATAAGTTATAAAGAAAAGGAAGATTCTATAATTGTAACAATAGATAATATAGATGAAGACACAGTGATATGTGATTCTGAAGAAGAATTTATTGTAACATATATTTTAGCAAGCAATATAGACACTAAAAATAAACCACTAAAAATAACAGGTGTTGCTCAAACTTATGATGAAAAGGAATTAAAAGCAGAAAAAGAAATAAATACCGGTGATGAAAAAGAAGGAATAACAACATATGAAGTAACAGCTACAGACGAAATTTATAAAGGAAAAATTAAAACTGGAGAAGGAAAGGAATATACTACAGAAGTAAAAATAAATGTTAACTATGAAAAATTAGCAAAAGAAATAGAACTAACAGAAGAAGATGCAAAATATAAAATTGGTGAAGAAGAGAAAGAATCAAATATTATCTTCAAAGAAACAAAAATAAATAAAGAAGAATTTATTAAAATATTTGGGGAAGATGGATATTTAAGTATAATAGATGAAAATGGAATAACTATAGCAAATATAAATAAAGACAGTATTGCAGATGAACAAGGAAATATAATAATAAAATATTTAGGAGATACTAAACAAGTACAAATAAGCGGAAGTAAACCAGAGTCAAAAGGAACATTGACAATAAAAAATACAAAGGAAATAAAAGCAGATGGAAAATCAAGAGAGGAAATAAATAAATTAACAGCAATAACAGAAAAAGTTACAAGTAAAACAGAAACTGTAAAAAAGGATATAAATTTAATAAATACTGTAACAGAAGCAAAATTAGAAGTAAGTACAGATACATTATCTACATTAGAAACAAACAAAAATGTAAAAATAGCAGTTACATTAATAAATAATGATGAAACAAGAGATTTATATAAAAATCCAAAAATAAGAATAAAATTACCTGAACAAGTAAAAGAAGTAAACATGAAATCTAGTTTATTATATGGAAATGGATTGGAACTTGCAAGTACAAATTTAGTAAAAGAAGATGGAAAAAATGTAATAGAAGTGAATTTAACTGGAACACAAAGTACATATAATGCAGAAGCAGTAGAGGGTACAACAGTAATTGTATATGCAGATTTAGGATTAGAAGAACTTGCACCAAATGCAGAAGAGGAAATTGCATTATCTTATACAAACGAAATAGCAACAACTTACAAGGATGAGGGAACAGAAGCTGTACCAGTTAAAATACAATCACTAACAGGAGTAATTATAACAAATAATATAGAAGAATATGGAGTTAAAACAGTTGGTAATGAAGGAACTAAAGAAGTAAAACTTGAAATATCAAAACCAGGAAAGGGGGCAACAGTAAAAAGCAGTATTATAAATAATGAAGATACTACAATAAGTGATTTCAAAATACTAGGTACATTTCCAACAAAACAAAATGATAACTTAGGTATTACTTTGAGAACTGGAATACAAGCTATAAATAATGAACATGTAAGAGTATATTATAGTGATAAAGAAAATCCAACAAATGATGTAGCAGATAGCACAAATAATTGGAGAACAGATTTAAATTTACAATCTGTAAAAAATTATTTAATAGTATTAGATGAACTTGCAAAGGGAGAAAAACTTGAAACAAGTTATGGAATAGGTATACCAGAGAACTTAGACTATAATATGGTAGCAAATATGGGATATACTGTAAGCTATATAAATGATGGTACTAGTGAACAAAATTCAATAGATTCAACAAAAATTAACTTAACTACGGGAAATGGACCAAGCTTAGATATATCATTAAAAGAAATGGTAGGAGATGATACTGTAGGAGAGGGTAAAGATTCTAGCGAAGAAATGAACAAAGCTGTAACCTTAGGAGAAATAATAAGATACCAATTAAAACTTACAAATACAGGAACTGCACCAGCTACTAATATAAATATTACAGAAAAAGCTCCTACAGGAGTAGTAGGTTTAGACTATGTAAAAGATGAACAGATGCAAGATGACGAAGAAAATATAGCTGGAGCACCTTTACATTACTTTAAAGAAATGGTAAGTGAAGGAGATGCACCATTACTTATAAATAAAACTATAGAAAATTTAAATATAGGTGAGAGTACAACCATTAATTTCTATGTAAGACCAACTGCTTTACAAGATAGTCACCTAACTTCTGAATTTAATCTAAGTTATAATGGTAAAACAGTAACAAAATATGTAACAAATCCTCTAAACCAAAGTGATGTAAATATAACATTACTTCCAGGACATCTAGGTGCAGATAGAAATTATCTAGTTTCTGGAAACCAATATATGTATAAATTATCATTAGAAAATCTTTCAAATGAAGATATTAATAATGTTAAAATACAAATAGTAACTAGTGATTTATTAGATATAAATTGCATAGCTTATGATGTAAATGGGGAAGCAGTAATTAAAAATAATACGAGAGAAATAACTATAGAAAATTTGAAAAAAGGAGACGAAACTGGTAGTATAACCAATATAAGAGTATATGCTAAACCAAAAGAAAATATAGGAGAAGATAATATTGCACAAATTTATGCAAAAGCAACTTATGGAAATGTACTTTTAAGATCAAATAAACTTGCAAATACAGTTAAAGTGCTAAATGCTAATGCTAATATAGAAACAGCTAACCCAGGAGGAGAAATAAAAGTAGGAGATAGAGTAGAATATAGTTTAACAGTAAAAAATGACGAAAATGGAATAGACATGAAAGACTTAACAATAGAAGATACTTTATCAAGATTCTTAGATATAAACGAAGTATCAATAAATGATGAAATATTAACTGCCGATGAATATAGTATAAAACCTGTTTTAAATTTTGTAAGTGAAGATAATACAGTTGCTGAAGATAGCAGAACTCTTCAAACTTTAGATATTTCTACAAAATTAAATGCAGGAGAAACAAAAACTATAAAAATTAAAGCTACTTTATCAAATCTTGCTAGTTTAAGATTAAAAGAAACTACAAACATTACTAATAGTGCGGTTTTAAGGTATGGTGGTGAAACAATTACAGAAACTAATGAAGCAACATATATTTTTGATCCTTCACAAAATAGTATAGGAGAGGAAAAATCAGATAAATATGAAAAATATAAAGACATAGAACCTGTTGAACCACAAAAAGAAAATAATGTAAGTGAACCAGAAACAGATACAGAAAATACTGAAAATCCAGAAAATATTGAAAATACAGAAAACACAGAAAATCAAAACACACCTGAACCTCAAGAAAATACTGGAAATTCAGGAGAACTAAATAATTCTGAATCCACAGAAACTCCAAGTAATCCAAGCGAAAACAGTTCAGAAGAAAAACCAGTTGAAGAAGAACCAGAAGAAAAGACATATACAATATCTGGAACAGCATGGTTTGATGAAAATGAAAATGGTGGAAGAGAAAGCTCTGAACAAAAATTAGGTGGAGTAAATGTAAAATTATTAAATTTAGATACAAATGAAATAAAAGACCTAGTAACATCTGATAATGGATTTTATTCAGCAACAGGACTTAAAAAGGGAAAATATGTGGTAATTTTTGAATATGATTCTGATAAATATATGCTTACAACATATCAAACAAAAGATATAGATGTAAGTAAAAACTCAGATGTTGAAAAAGTACCAATTAAATTAGACGGAGTAGAAAAAAATGTAGATTCAACAGATACATTAGTTATAGAAGACAAAAATATAACAGATATAGACTTAGGATTAGTAACAGCTAAAGTATTTGATTTAGAGCTTACAAAAACAATATCAAAAGTAACTGTAACTAATAAAGAGGGTACAAAAACAACAAACTATGATGGGGCTACATTTGCGAAAACAGAGATAGATTCAAAATACTTAGAAGGCTCAACTATAATAATAGAATATAAAATAAAAGTAACAAATGCAGGAGAGCTTGCAGGATATGCAAAATCAATAATAGACTATAAACCATCAGACTTAAAATTTGATTCTGAACTAAATTCAGGATGGTATCAATCAGGAGCAAATGTATATTGTAGTAGCTTAGCTAACACAAAAATTGAACCAAACGAAACAAAAGAATTAACTTTAGTATTAACAAAAACGATGACTGATAATAATATCGGTTTAGTAAATAACTTAGCAGAAATAGCAGAAGACTACAATGCTTTTGGAATTCCAGATAAAGATTCAGTACCAGGAAATAAAGAAAAAGGTGAAGATGATTTAGGCTCATGTAATGTAACAATGGGTGTTAAGACAGGCGCTGCAATTGGATTTATAGCAATAACAATTTCATTATTTGGTATATTAATTGTAGGAGCATATTTATTAAATAAAATAATGATAAAAAAGAGAAATATATAGAGGAAAGGAGGTAGAAAAGTGAACAAATTAAAAGAAAAATCAAAATATATAATTGGTATAATTGTAACTCTTCTTGTTTTAATATTTGGATTAAGTAATATTGTATATGGAAAAACATTGACATTTGCGGAATTTGCTCATAACCCAAGATATGCTTGTATACAACATGGTGGAACATTAAGGTCAGTAACATCAGATAAATACCCTCTTATTATTAAACTTAAAGGAAAATACGAATATTGGGTAAGTGCGACACATAATCCTGATGGAACTGTTAAAAGAGAAGGACATTGGTCGGGAGTAGATGGCAATTATAGTAGTGTGAGTAAAGAAAAAAAGTATTTAGGAGAAACTATCACAAATTACTATAATGCAGGTAAGAATGGAAATGTTGATTCAACACATTCAAGCGAAGATTGGCAAAGAGCAGTTGCATTTGTTCTATATAACAATGCAGGCTGGAAATCAGGTACACAATATTGGATTTGGGAACATGTTAATGAAGTTATAAATGCTTTGGGAAGCAGCGTGGAAGAGCCAGTAGATGATCCTCTTATTTTGGATCCATCTAAACTATATAATGCTCACAACCCAATAAGTGCAATGAATACAATTGGCGTATCAGTTGGAGATCCAGCTAATGATGTTGAGCAAGATGTAGAACCACCAGTAAATGATGGATTTGAAAATGAGGATTATAATAGTTCAGAAACTATGCAAGAAGCAAACAAATATGCAAATGATGGCGAATTAGGTAAATATATGGAAGAAACAAAATTACCTGAACTTAAAAATAAAGGTGATAATCCAGTTAAAACAGATAATGCTAAATGGGTAGGACCATTTACAATTGAGTATGATGATACAAACAAAAACGAAGATTATGAAGCAATATTTAGTGGAAATAGACCTTATGGAGTTAGTAAATTAAAAGTTTTAACACTTGAATATCTTGATGGAGAAAAAGTATCAGCACCAGGAATTACTATAAGACAAAATGGAACAACATTTACAGATCCAAATAAAATAGAGAAAAATGTACCATTTGAAATAGAAAATTTAAATCCTGAAAAAGAAGTTGTGAATGTTCACATAGAGCTTGAAAAATGGATGACAACATTTTTCGTCAATGGTCAAGTCTGGAGTGGTGATAAGGCAGAAGTTGACGAATCTAGAGTAAAAGAATTAATACAGGAATTAACAGAAAAGTTTAAGAGTGAAAATAAAGATAAACAGAATTTCAGTGTAGAAGTTGAAGATATAAAACAACCAAATTATATACCTCAACATCCTATAGAAATAACTAAATTAAAAATAAGAGCAGAAAAAATAACTCTAACATTAGATATTCCTGTAGAAGTAAAAAAAGGTGGTATAGGCATAGAGAAAAAAGGTGTCTATAATGGTCAAGAAGAAAACTTAGCAGGAATAACATTTAAACTTTATTGTGATACTGTTGGTAAATATGTAAAAGATATTAAACCAAATGCAAAAAGTTTAACTGGAACAGAAATAGAATTTACAGAGAAATTTGATGAAGCAAAACCTTGGGTAACAGGTAAAGATGGAAAGCTATTAATAGACGGATTATTTGCTGGCGAAGATTATACTTATAAATTAATAGAAACAGATGGTGGAGATAATCATTATTATGATGATCCTTTGAAATTATCAGAAGCAAAAGGATATACCTTAGGTCATATAGAACAAGATGGAAAAAAATATTGTACTGTTGAAGGTATTAAAGTAAAAGAAGATAAGAAAGATTTAATTGAAATAATAATTAAAGATGATAGAACATCAGGAGACCTTTCAATAGACAAATATGATGAGAAAGATGAATCATCAAAATTAAAAGGTGCTAAATTTAAAATACAATTAGTAAGAAGCGAAAGTAGCGATGCAGAACATGATCTTAAATTAGAAAATAAATGGTTAATACCTAATGGTTCAGCAGGAAACTATGATTATACAAATATGAAACATGATGAGTATTTATCTGATACAGAAGAAGTAGGTGAATTTGTAGCAGATGAAAATGGACACATTGATATAAAATGTATAATAAATGGAACATATCATGTATATGAAACAGAAGGATATTGGGGATATGATATAGAAGGTCAAGATAATGACGAGCATAAATATGACCCAGAAAAACATTGGGTAGATATTGGAGAAGTAACAGTATCTAAAGACTCTAACCATATAGTATATGGAATACCTAACATAAAAACAAGAGGAGACTTAGATATTTTAAAGTCTGATTCAAAACATGGAAAAGCTTTAGAGAATGCAGAATTTAAAATTTTCTTACAAGAGGATAAAGCAGAAATTAGAGGTAAAGATGTTGGAGCTAAAGGATGGCTTAAAAATATAGACAAAAATTATTACCTAGAAACAAAATTTAGTGACTTTTTAACAGAAAATATAAATGATGCAGGAACATTTAAGACAGATAAAAACGGAAAAATACATCTTGAAGGAATACCTTTAGGAAGATACGAAATTTATGAAACAACAGGATCTATAGGATATGATATTGAAGGACAACATGGAAAGGAACATGAATATGTTCCAGATAAAAATTGGACCTATTTTGGAACAATTGATGTTACTGATGGATATGGAATAAATGAATTTAAACTAGAAAATGACATAAGTAGAGGAAATTTAGCAGTAGAAAAGACAGATTCTGTATTTGAAGAACTACCACTAGCTGGAGTAGAATTTAAGATTTATCTAGAAGACAGTCAAGATTATGGAGCTAAAGGATGGCTTAAAAATATAGATAAAAATTATTATTTAGAAACTCATTTTAAAGAATTCTTAACAGAAAATGAAAATGATGCAGGAACATTTATAACAGATGAAAATGGAAAAATAAATATTGAAGGAATACCTAATGGAACATATCATATATATGAAACAAAAATGCCAAAGGGATATTATATGGAAGCACAAGATGGATATGATAGTTCTAAAAAATGGGTTGATTTAGGAATAATTGTAGTAGATAGTTTCAAAGAAGAAGGATCAGGAGAAAGACCAACAGTACAATACCAAGTTGGTGAAAGAAATACAGATACAAAAATACAAAATAGAAAAATACTTGGACCAGATGGTTTAACTGGATTTGTTTGGATTGATGAACCAGATACTACAAAAGTGGGCTTATCAAAAGATTCTTATGATAGTTTATATGGTTCAGGAGATACTGTATTAGAAGGAATAAAAGTAACATTATATAATGAAGAAGGTAAAGTAATAGCAAGAACAGTTACAGAAAAAGATGGAAGGTATCATATACTAAAATGGGATTCAGAAAGTGATAAGAATTTACATGTAGACCCTGAAAGAGATGATTTGTATTTTTGGGATTTAGTAAATGCTTATATAGAATTTGTATATGATAATAAAACATATGTATGTGTAAATCCATTCGAAGGTGGAAAAGAAAAGGTTGAAGTTAACTCAAAAGCACAAGAATATTCTCTATCTAAGGAAGAACTTGATGATACAAAATTAACAGGAGCAGAAGGAGAATTATCAGGTAAAGCAGTTACAAAACAACATGGAGAAGCAGGAATGAGTGCACATGAAATAGAGATTACAAAATATACGAGTGGCGAATTATCAAGTCATGGATTAACGGCATATTATAATGATGATAACTTTACCGTAGAAAATATTAACCTTGGATTATGGAGAAAAATAGAACCAACATATCGTATACAAGAAACTCTTGAGTATAGTAAAGTTCTAATGAATGGTTATACTTATACTTATGATTACGTTGACGGCGATAACACATATGGATATGCTGACTCAAGTATGATTCCTTCAACTTATGAGCAAGTAAGTGCAACATATTATGGAGCAAAAGTTTATCCATCAGATATAGCTTATACTGCCGAAGGAAAACCAAATGGAATGGAAATGTATGTAGTATATAAAATAACTGTTGAGAATAATACTACACATCAAATACCAAACATTTATGATGAACTTAGATTATATCTAACATCTTTAACAGATACATTTGACTCAGCAAGGTATAAGTTATCTACAGAACAAGTAGGATCAGATAAATGGGAAGGATCTCAATACTTTGGTTTATGGGAAGAAAAAGATGGAACTGCAAGCTATAAAATCTCAGAAGATGTAAATGTAGAAGGAGGAGACCAGATAAATGATGGAATAGTTCCTGGAAACTCTGAATCAGTATATATTCGATTCCAAGTACAACAGGGCTTCCTTGAAGATATGCTTGCTGGAACACTAACAGATGAACGAATGAATGGAGCCGTAACACAGGCACATGCTACTGGACACCACGCATATAAAAGAACAGACAATGTATGGAGCAAGGATGAAAGTGACAAATATTATGCAGACAGTAAAGCTAGGGATCAAGAAGAAATTCAAAATGAATTCTTACACAGATCAGTTGATGTAACAAATGATGCTGGAGCATTATGCTTACTATTTGTTCTTGGAGAAGAAAGAACAATATCAGGAACAGTATATGAAGATACCGTAACGGAAGAAAGCACAGAAGCTAATGAAAATATAGGAAATGGTATTTTAGATAGCGAAGAAGGAAATCGTGCAAGTGGTGTGAAAGTAGAACTAATTGATGCTTCAACTTTAGGAACTGAAGGAATTGATCATCATGCTGTTTTATATCAACATACTGAAAATAGTCCAAAAGGATATGAAGTAGTGTCAGAAGAAAATACAATATTATATACAAATACAGGAGGATACTATGAGTTCAAGGGCGTAGTACCAGGATTATATATCATTAAACTTACTTATTCAGATGGCTCTCAGAAAATGGTTGGAACTGATGGAAGTGAGATAGGTGAAATTACATCAAATGACTACAAATCAACTATTATTAATACAACCGAGGCAGAAAACCTTATTAAGGATGCAATGGAAACAAAACTTGTCGATATGGAAAATTATATAAATATTTATAAAGACAAATCTATGAATAGTGAATTAAGAGAATCAGCACAGAAAATAATTGAATGGTATAAATATTTATATGAAAAAGATCCAAATAACCAATATAATATTGCAACAGACGATTTTGAAACAAGAAGCAATTTCACTAACTATGAGTATAGTAATGCTGATGGAACAACGGTAGTTACAGACGGAAATGGAGTTGTAGTTTCAAAATTCCCAGAAATTACAAGTAGTACGCCATATTTCAGTATATCAATAGAAAATGATATAGAAGATTACAGTTTAGTAGGTACTTACGAAGATGGATATGCACATAGTCCAAAATATGAAAGATTTGATTTAGGACTAATAAAAACAACTGAAACAAACTTGATACTTAATAAGATAATATCAGATGTTAAATTAACCAACTCTGTTGGAACTGTATTGGTACAAGGTGACCCAAGAGAAGCTTTGAATTATGTAACAGCATTAGACAATTTACCTACTGGAAGCCAGTATACAAGAGTCGAGATGGAATTAGATAACCTTTATGGTACAGAAGTTGAGACAACATATAGAGTAAAAATTGACAATTCTTCTGTAAAAGATTACATTGAGGATCGCGAACATGAGCATTATGGATATTACTTTAAATACGGAGATAAGAGTAATGCACATTTAAAACGCACAAAGGTAACAGAAGTAATAGATCTAGTTGATGGAGACTATGATGTTTTAAATAGTTCAGTAGAAGAACGAGTAGCGCATCCAGAAGAAAGTGAACATATTGGCGAAGAAACAAGTAATGTTACAATGACTGTGGAAGCAGAAAATGAAAGTAGATGTTTAAAATTCGGAGATTGGGAAGGAATTGAGTCTGGAGGATGGACACAAATAGAATATAGAGCAAATGGATTGTTCCAAGAGGATAGAGATTTAACATATGATAATAGTGCTAGAATTACCAGAATGAAACTAGACTTAGGAGCAACATTAAGAACAGATTATGTTTGGGGAGACTTTTCTAGAACAAGAATAGTTGCGACACCTGATACAGGTGGAGATAGAAGACCAATATACATCGTATGTGGAGTTATAGCATTAATAGTAATTGCAACAGGAATTGTAGTTATAAAAAAAGGAATACTTAAATAAAAAAGTGCCTTATATAAGATAAACAGAACCTAAAAGTTAAGTACTTAAAGGTTCTGTTTATTTTTATATTTAATTATAAAAAACAGTAACACAATTTATTTTATTTGAATAATATGAAGTAAAATAAAAAGGAGGAAAAAGTTATGCCAGATAATAATGCAAATTTTCAAAATGATCGTTGCTGTAATAATAACAATGGATGTGGTCTATTTGGAGGAGACAGTGAAATATTATTCTTTATAATTATTTTTTTACTTTTATTTACAAGCTTCGGATACGGAAGATAGGAAATATAAACATAAAAAGAGCGAAATAAGCATGCAAAATTCATCGAATATTGTAAAAATATTGAATTTCCTTGTAAAAGATGAAGAATTATTTGCTTATTTCGCTTTTTTGTGGTATAATAAAGGACATGGAACGTTTTTAGGAAGTGGAGGTAAAATGAATAAACAAGAATTATTACAAGACTACAAAAATCAGGAAGACAAGCTACTTTTAGCAAAAGTTTTGGACAAGTTGGAAACTCTAAAAACAAGAAATAAGATAGAAAATACAGATTTTTTAAATTTATATGAACAAGATTTGATAGATAAATTTTTAAAAAAGATAAAATTTGAAAGATATTATTTTTTTGGTGGAGCAGGAGATGCAGAAAGAAAAATACTAATAATGTATCCAGAAAAATTAACTGAAGAAATGACAAGGAAAAATCATTCTAAAATGATTAGTGTAATAAAAATAAAAATGCCTATAGGAATGACAGAACAATATGACCACAGAATGTATTTAGGTGGAATAATGAAACTAGGAGTAGAACGAGAAAAAGTAGGAGATATATCTGTAAAAAACAATAGTGCAGAAATACTTGTAAAAAATGAAATACAAAAATTTTTAATGCAAAACTTAAGCTCACTTACTAGATTTAGTTCATGTGAAATTGAATGTAAAAATATAGATGAACTTGAAGAAATTAAGACACAAAAAATAGAAATAACTGAAATCGTTGCTTCTTTAAGGCTAGACAACATTGTATCTAGTTTGGCTAGAACATCGAGAACTAAAGCTTTAGAAATACTTGAACAAGAAAGGGTATTTTTGAATTTTAAAAATGAAACAAAAGCATCAAAACAAGTAAAAGTAGGAGATATTATAACAATTCGAGGAAAAGGGCGTTTTGAATTTGTAGAAATATCAGGAAACACAAAGAAAGGAAGATATGTAATAAAGATTAATAAATATATATAGTAAAAAAGGTGATTAAATTATGTTAGAGAAAGTAAATGACACAAAAGATTTAAAAAACCTTAATATAAAGGAGAAAGAAGAACTTGCTAAAGATATAAGAAAATATTTATTAGAAGTAGTATCAGTAAATGGTGGACATTTAGCTTCGAATTTAGGAGTAGTAGAGCTTACCCTTGCTTTAGAAACAATTTTCGATGTGAATAATGATAAAATAATATGGGATGTAGGACACCAAAGCTATGTACATAAATTATTAAATGGAAGAAAAGAAGAATTAAAAAATATTAGAAAAATGGGTTCGATTGCGGGATTTCCTAAGACAAAAGAATCAGCTACAGATTGCTTTAATACAGGGCATAGTAGTACATCAGTATCTGCTGCAATGGGAATGGCAAAGGCGAGAGACATAAAAGGAGAAAAATATTCAGTAGTAGCAGTAATAGGTGATGGGGCATTAACAGGAGGAATGGCATTAGAAGCTTTAAACCATATAGGAAGTACAAGAACAAATGTAATAGTCGTATTAAATGATAATGAGATGAGTATATCAAAAAATATTGGCGGAATTAATATGCTTTTGAGTAAATTAAGAGCAAGAAAAACATATACTCTTTCAAATAAAACGGCAAGAAGAATTTTAAATAAAATTCCTGTAATAGGACCATTTTTAATAAAAAGTATTATAAGAATAAAAAGAGGAATAAAACAATTAATAATACCAAAAATGTTTTTTGAAGATATTGGGTTTAAATATTTAGGACCAATTGACGGACACAATATGGAAGACATGGAATTAATTTTTAAAAGGGCAAAAGAATTAGATGAACCAGTTCTAATACATGTGTTAACTAAAAAAGGAAAAGGATATGAACCAGCAGAAAATATGCCAGATAAATTTCATGCGACATCAAGTTTTGATATAGAAACAGGAATGCCTTTAAAACCTAAGAAAAAGGATTATTCAAGAGCATTTGGAGATAAATTAGTAAATTTAGCAGAAAAAAATAAAGAAATAGTTGCAATAACAGCTGCGATGAAAGATGGGACAGGTCTTGCGGAATTTGCAAAAAAATTTCCTGAAAGATTTTTTGATGTAGGAATAGCAGAAGAACATGCTTTAACATTTGCAGCAGGACTTGCTAAATCAGGAATGATACCATTTGTTCCAATTTATTCATCATTTTATCAGAGAGCATATGACCAAGTAATACATGATATTTGCATACAAAATTTGCAAGTAATAATGTGTGTGGATAGAGCAGGAATTGTAGGTGAAGATGGAGAAACACACCAGGGTATATTTGATTTATCATTTTTTAAACTAATACCAAATATAACGATAATGGCACCAAAAGATTTTAAAGAATTAGAAGAAATGATGGATTTTGCTATAACACTTAAATCACCTGTTGTAATAAGGTATCCAAGGGGTGGAGAAAGCGATAGAAAATTTAGAAAGTATTTTCCACTTCAAAATAAAAAAGCAGAGATTTTGTCTTTTGGAAATGATGTAACAATAATTGCAATAGGAAAGGAAGTTAGAAAAGCTTTAGATATTGCAATAAAACTTAAAGAATGCGGGATAAAAGCAGAAACTATAAACACAAGGTTTTTAAAACCTTTTGACAAAAAGACGATTTTAAAATCAATTATAAAAACAAAATTTGTGATTACTTTAGAAGATAATACACTAATTGGGGGACTTGGAACAGAAGTTAAAAATCTAATTGTAGAAAATAATTTACAAAATATAAAAGTAAAATGTTTTGGCTATCCAGATGTATTTGTGGAACATGGAAGTGTGAAAGAATTAGAGGAGAAGTATAGATTAGATGAAAAATCTATATTAAATTATATAAAAGATAAGTTTAAATATAGGAAAAAAATAATCAAATAAATACACAAAATTGTAATAATTGATGAAATGATGTAATTTATCATTTTTTAAACAATAATGTAACATAAATGATAATAATTTGTAATAAAACATCAAAGATAGGAATATCAACACTTATAAGAGAAGGAGAACTTTTGGGCTACTAGACTAATTTCGAAGAAAATTGTAAAATAAAATAGATGTATTAGATAAAGAATAAGGGAGCGTAAATAAATGAAAAATAAACAAATTGCCATAATTTTAATAATTTCGCTATTAATGCAAATGCTAATTAATATAATAATTCCAATTAAATCAATAGCAGCAGGAGATGATATTATAGTTGATTGCAATGATAGTAAATTTTATAATGCTTTAATAAACCGACTAGGTACAAAAGCAAAAGCAAGGGATGCAGAAAATAAAAGATTTACAATAACTAAAACAGATGCAGGAAGTGTAAATGCACTTTCTATGACAAATCTTGGTATTGAAGATATAACGGGAATAGAAAAATTTACAAATATAACCAAATTAGATTTATCTAATAATAAAATAGAAGATATAGAACCTTTAAGACGTTTAACAAAATTAAATACATTAAGTTTGGATAATAACCAAGTAAGTAATATATCACCAATAAGTGAAATTGAAAGTTTAAAGAGTTTTAGCATAAAAAATGGTAGAATATTTGCTTATGTTCAAAAGGGAAGCGGAGAAAATAGAGAAATAAATTTACCTCAAATTATACAAGATACAAAAATTGCATCAAGCAAAGTATATACAGGAAATAGTTTAATTTTTAATAATTGTAAGAGTAGTGATAATAAAATTATTGTAAATGCGAATAGTGGAACGGATGCTACTGTATCAGTAAAAGGAGGAAATGCAGATGGAACAATTTTTAGAGTGAAATTGATTGATGAAAATCCACCAAAGTTAACGGCAACAAAAAGTGAAAGTGGACCAACAAAACAAGATGTAACAGTAACAATAACATCAGATAAAGAATTACAAGATGACGAAGATGGAGATGGATGGAAATCACAAGGCTGGACATTATCAGAAGGAAAAACTATCTTAAAAAAAGTATTTAAAGAAAATATTGCTGAACCTGAACATGTTGAGGTATTAGATTTTATTGGAAATGAGGGAAGCATAGATATATCAGTAGAAAATATAGATAGAGATCCTCCTCAATTAACTGTATCAAAGAACCCAGATTCAGCAACAAATGAAAATGTAACAGTAACAATAACTGCAAATGAGGAAATACAAGATAATGTAACTGGATGGATAAGAGGGGGAAATAAGAGAACATTAACAAAAACATATACACAAAATGGAGGTGAAACAGTAACAGTAACAGATATAGCAGGAAATACTGCACAAACAAAAATAAATGTAGATAATATAGATAAAGAAAGTCCTGCTGTTACAGTAAAATATAGTGAAGAAAAACCAACAAATCAAAATGTTACAGTTACAATAACGTCAGCTGAGGAAATACAAAATAATGTATCTGGATGGACAAAAAAAACAGATAATAAAACACTAACAAAAACGTACACACAAAATACAGCAGGAGAAGAAAAAGTAACAATAATAGATAAAGCAGGAAATAAAACTGTAGCAATTGTATCAGTGCAAAATATAGACAAAGAAAAACCAACTGTCACAAAAGTAGTATATGATCCTAAAGAACTAACAAACCAAAATGTAACAGTAACTTTAACTTTAAGTGAAGAGGTACAAATACCAGATGGTTGGATAAAAGGAAAAGAACCTAACACAATATACAAAGAATATGATGCAAATGTAGGAAATGAAGAAGTAGTAATAAAGGATTTAGCAGGCAATCAAGTAATACAGAGAATTAAAATAGATAATATAGATAAGGATTTACCAATACTTGAGGTAGAATATAGTGAAAAAGGGCCAACAAACCAAAATGTAACTGTAAGAATAAAGTCGAGTGAAAAATTACAAAATAATGTAGAAGGTTGGACAATATCTTCAGGACAAACAATATTAACAAAAGTGTTTGAAGAAAACACAACTAAACCTGAAGTAGTAACTGTAACAGATTTATCAGGAAATACGGCACAAGTAGAAGTAACAGTAAATAATATAGATAAACAAGCACCTAAATTAACTGTTTCTTATGACCCAGAAGCACCATCAACAAATCAAAATGTAAAAGTAACAATAACATCAGATGAACAAATAAAAACAGAAGCATCTGGCTGGGAAGTAGGAGGAGATAAAAATACATTAACAAAAACATATAATAAAAATGAAAGTGAAACAGTAACAGTAGCGGATTTAGCAGGAAATACTGCACAAGCAGAAGTAAAAGTAGATTATATAGATAAAGAGGGTCCTGTTCTTACAATTAACTATAGTGAAGAAAAGCCAACGAATCAAAATGTTACAGTTACAATAACATCAGAGGAAGATATAAAAACAGAAGTAGCTGAATGGACAGCAGGAAAAGACAAAAAAACATTAACAAAAACATATACACAAAATGCAAGTGAAACAGTAACAGTAAAAGATAATGCAAATAATGAATCTATAGCAACTATATTAGTACAAAACATAGATAAAGAAGATCCAGAAGTAATAAGTATAAATTATAGTGAAGAGAATCTAACAAATCAGAATGTAACAGTAACTTTAACTTTAAGTGAAGAAGTACAGATACCAGATGGTTGGCTAAAAGGAAAAGAAGCTAATACAATATATAAAGAGTATGATGCAAATGTGGCAAATGAAAAAGTAGTAATCGTAGATTTAGCAGGAAATGATATAACAGAAACAATAACAGTAAAGAATATTGATAAAGTTTTACCAGTGCTAAATGTAGGATATAGTGAAGAAGAACCAACAAATCAAAATGTTACAGTTACAATAACATCAGACAAAGAGCTACGAAATGATGGCTTAAGCGAAGAGTGGTATTTATCAGGTAATAAAAAAATATTGACAAAAGAATTTGAAAGAAATACATTAGAACCTGAAATAGTAACAGTAACAGATTTAGCGGGAAATCAAGCTGTAGCAACTGTATTTGTGCAAAATATAGATAAAGAAGCTCCAGAGGTAGTAGATATAAAATATAGTGAAGAAGAGCCAACAAATCAAAGTGTAATAGTAACTTTAACTTTAAGTGAAGAAATCCAAATACCAGATGGTTGGATAAAAGGAGAAGAACCTAATACAATATACAAAGAATATGATGAAAATGTACAAGAAGAGGAAGTAATAATAAAGGATTTAGCAGGAAATGAAGTAAGACAAAAAATAACAATACAGAATATAGATAAAATTTTACCAGAAATAGAGGTAGAATATAGTGAAGAAAATCCTACGAATCAGAATGTCACAGTAACAATAATATCAAATAAGGAGTTACGAGGAGAAGGTTTAAGTAAAGATTGGATTTTATCAGATGATAAAAAAAGATTAACAAAAGAGTTTGAAGAAAACACAACTAAACCTGAAATAGTAACAGTAACAGATTTAGCGGGAAATGAAGTGGATGTACAAGTATCAGTACAAAATATTGATAAAGATCCACCAAAAATAGAAACTAGATATGATAAAGTAGATAAAAAAATAAGGGTAACTTTGACATCAGATGAAGAATTACAAGCGGTGAACGGTTGGCAACTAGATGAAACGAAGAAAATACTATATAAAGAATATGATGTGAATAAAGAAGAAACAATAATTGTAAAAGATTTAGCAGGAAACGAAACAGAAGTAAAAATTAGTGTAACAGAAATTCAACAAAACAACAATGGCTCAAACAATAATGGTTCGAACAACAATGGCTCAAATAATGGATCAAACAATAACGGCTCAAACAACAATGGCTCAAATAACAATGGATCAAATAATAACGGTTCAAACAACAATGGCTCGAATAATGGATCAAACAATAACGGTTCGAACAATAGTGGCTCAAATAATGGCTCAAATAATAGCGGTTCGAACAATAGTGGCTCAAATAATGGCTCAAACAATAACGGTTCGAACAATAGTGGCTCAAATAATGGCTCAAATAATAGCGGTTCGAACAACAATGGTTCGAATAATGGCTCAAACAATAGCGGTTCAAATAATAATGGCTCAAATAATGACAATGAAAATCCTAGTTATTCACAAACAGGAAAATCAGATAACTCTAGGGCACCTGGTGATTTACCAAAAACAGGAAAAAATATACTCCTAATAATAGGGATAATATCTATAATAGGAATAATAACATTTATAAAATATAGAAAATACAAAGATATTTAAAAAAATTGAGGCAGAAAGCTTACAAAGTTTTCTGCCTTAATTTTAGTCATCATCACTATAATGATTATTTTTCATAGCATTTGTATAATAATAAACTAATGCGATTATTGCAATTGCAAGAACTGCTATGATAAGCCAAATCCAAACAGTGGAATTCATACCTAAGAAGGTATTATCTCCCGCGGCTGCTGTCCTCTCAGCAGTATAATTACTTGATGAGTTTGCCACACTTTCTACCATACCATTATTGTCACCTGTTTGTCCATTTTCTGACATTTTATCAGATGTACCATTTTCCATACTGCTGGTTGCATCTTTAGAGGCATTAGAAACATCTTTTGCAGCATTTTCTATACCATTTTCTGCATCACCAACCATATTTCTTACACTATCAGCAGCATTCTGCATTACAGAATTATCTTGTTCTGCAAATGAAAAATGAGCAGTAAAAACAAAAATTAAGATTAAAGCTAAGGCTAAACCTAATAATAATTTCTTTTGCATTTTTGATTATCCTCCTAAAAAATTAAGTTTATAATAAACTTAATAATATTATTATGTGTTTTAGGATAAAATATACTATGAAAAAAATTCAAAAAAAAAATACACTTGAAAATTAAATTTTAAAGTGTATTTATAATAAAGGATTAATGATTACTTAATCTTATTAAAATTGCTATTGCTAAAAATACTAATAAAATACCAACTACAATTAAAGAAATATTGATTACATTACTAATAGTTGAAGAACTTGAATTAGAACCAGTGTTTGTAGTTGTTACTTGTGAAGTATTAGAAGACGAAGGATCTGAAAAAAGTGAGTCTTGGTCATTTGAACTTGTACTTCCTGTAGCATTATTACGTGCGTTATTAGAACCGCTTGAAGCTGTATTTGAATTAGAAGGATTTTGAGATGAAGGATTCTGAGCAGTAGGATCAGAATTAATGTTACCATCATTTTCATCACTATCAGAAGAGCTTTGGTCTTGTCTAACTGATGAATTATCTGTTAAATTTAAATCAATACCATAAGAATAGTTGCATAAACAAATTATAGCTATACAAAGTATTAACAATATTTTTAATAACTTAGACATAATGTTCCTCCTTTAAGGCTTTTTCATTTGATATCATATAATTATAATAACACAAAAACAAGCGATTTGTCTATATTTTTTATAAAAAAACTGTAATAAAAATAAAAAATATATAGCGTAAATCACAAAAAGATGATAAAATAATAAAAAAGTAAAATCATTGTAAAATGTCAAGGTATATGGTAAAATAAGGGAGGAAAATATGTACTCAGCAGAAGAATTTGATAAATCTAAAACTAAAGTTTTAAAATATATAATGTATAAAAAAAGGAGCGAAAATGAAGTAAGAACAAGATTTAATAAAGAAATAGATGAAAATATGTTAGAAGATATAATAGAGTATCTAAAACAAGCAAATTATATAAATGATGATGAATATATTGAAAAAGTAGTAAATGATTTTATTATATTAAAAAATTTATCATTAATGGAACTTAAATATAAATTAGTTGCAAAAGGAATAAACAATTCTTTAATAGAAGATTATTTTTATAATAATAAAGAAAAACTAACTCAATATGAAATAAAATCAGCAAAAAATGTGATTATAAAAAAACAAAAAGATATGGACGAAATGGAAATAAGAAACTTTTTAATGAAAAAAGGATATAAAAAAGATAATATAGATATAGCATTTAGCCAAAATAATTAAAAGAGAAAGAAAGGAAGTTTTATGAAAAAAATATTGTTTTCAGCATACTCATTAGAAGTCGGTGGGATTGAAACAGCACTAGTTACATTATTAAAAAATATATGTACAAAATATCAAATAACATTGGTATTGGAAAAAAATGAAGGAGTATTTTTAAAGGATATTCCAGAAAATATACAAATAATTACATATAAACCAAATAATAATACAAATAAATTTTTTAGAAAAACATGTAATTTTTTTAAACAAGAATTATTTAAACTAAAATATAAAAATAAATTTGATTATTCTGTATGTTATGCAACATATAGTTATCCAGCTTCGTTTGTGGCAAGAAATACAAGTAAAAATAAAGTATTGTGGGTTCATAATGATTATATGAACTTTTATGAAAATAATGTGGAAAAATATAAAGAATTCTTTAATAAATTAAAAGTTTGTGAATATCAAAAAATAATTTTTGTTTCTGAAAATGATAAAAAAATTTTTGTAGAACAATTTAAAAGTGAAGAATCTAAATGTGAAGTATGTAATAATCTAATTGATTATGAAAAAATAGAACAACTTTCTAAAGAAAAAATAACAGATTTTGAAGAGAAAAAAAATATAATAACATTTATAAATTTGGGAAGACATGACGAAAAACAAAAGAAATTAAGTAGAATAATAGATGCAACAAAAAGATTAAATGAAGAAGGCTATATATTTAGAGTAATTTTTGTTGGTGGAGGGCAAGATACCGAAGTTTTAAAGAAAAAAGCAGAAGGAATAAATAATATAGAATTTCTTGGAACAAAAAGCAATCCATATCCATATTTAGCAAAAAGCGACTGCCTTATTGTGTCATCAGATTTTGAAGGCTATCCTGTAGTTTTTATAGAAAGTCTTATTTTAGGAAAGCCAATTATTACTACAGAAGTATCAGATAGTAAAGAGCAAATAGAAAATAAGTATGGAATAGTAGTACCAAAAACAGAAGATGGAATTTATGAAGGAATGAAGGAATTTATAGAAGGAGGATTTAGTATGGATGAATTTAATCCTAAAATCTATAATGAGAAAATATTAGAAAAATTAGAAGAGATTTTTAAATAGGAGTTTTTATGATAAGTTTTGTTATACCAGCTTATAATGCAGAAAAAACAATTAAAAGAGCAATTGACTCAATCCTAAATCAAGAAGAAACTACTCTTTTCTATGAAATAATAGTTGTAAATGATGGTTCAAAAGATAATACAGAAGATGTTATGAAACAATTTGAACAAAATGAAAAAATAAAATATTTTGTAAAAGAAAATACTGGAGTTGCAGATACTAGAAATTATGGTGTGTCAAAAGCATCAGGAGAATATATTATTTTTGTAGATTGTGATGACTATGTCGATACACATCTTTTAAAAGATATTGAACAATATATAAAACAAAATATTGATTTAATAAAATGGCAAGCAAAAATAGTCTATGATAATAAAGATGAAATAAATTTACCAAACAGAGTAAGTTTTAAGCGGTGTTACAGGGGAAGATGGATTTAATCTTTTGTTTGGAAAAGATAATTTTATAGATTGCTTATGGAATTATGCAATAAAAAAAGAAATAATGCTAGAATTTCCAAAAGGTACATATCATGAAGATTTTGCAGTAATGCCATGTATTATATTAAGTGCAAAAAGCTTTGTTTCTATTGATAAATATGAATATTATTATGTTCAAAGTGCAAAAAGCATAATTAGGGATAATGATGAAGCCAAGACGAAAATTAAGTTAGAACATAAATTAAAGCATTTCGATAATTTACTTGAACAAGTAAATAAAATGAATATTCAAAAAATAACAAAAGAGAACGTAGCAATATATGCGACAAATTCACTGCTTCAAAGTGTAAAAGAATTAAGAGGAGAAAATAAAAGATTTTATGAAAAAGAACTAAAATTAAGACATATTTCTAAATATATAAAAGTTAGAAATATAAAACAACTAATAAAAAAAATACTTTTAAGATTAAAATATTAAAAATTTATTGATAATATTGTAAAAATGTGGTAAACTCGTATAAGTCATTAAAGTTAAAACGAAGGGAGAAATAAAAATGGTAGATTCAATGGACAAAATAGTAAACTTATGTAAATCAAGAGGATTTATATATCCCAATTCAGAAATATATGGTGGACTTTCAAATACATGGGATTATGGTCCATTAGGCGTAGAATTAAAAAATAATATAAAAAAAGCTTGGATGAAGAAAATGGTGCAAGAGAATAAATATAATGTAGCGCTAGATTCTGCAATTTTAATGAATCCAGAAGTTTGGGTTACAACAGGACATGTTGCAAGCTTTTCAGATCCATTAATAGATTGTAAAGAGTGTAAAACAAGACATAGAGCAGATAAATTAATTGAAGAGTGGGCTGCTAAATGCGGAAAAGAGGTTATAGCAGATGGATGGACAGAGGAAGAAACAATAAAATACATAAATGAAAATAATATTGTTTGTCCTAACTGTGGTAAATTAAATTATACAAGTATAAGAAAATTTAATTTAATGTTTAAGACTTTCCAAGGGGTTACCGAAGATGCGAAATCAGAAATTTATTTACGTCCAGAAACTGCACAAGGAATTTTTGTAAATTTTAAAAATGTAATAAGAACAACTAGAAAGAAAATACCTATGGGTATTTGTCAACAAGGTAAAGCATTTAGAAATGAAATAACACCAGGAAACTTTATTTTTAGAATGCGTGAGTTTGAACAGATGGAAATGGAGTTTTTCTGTAAACCTAATACAGATATAGAATGGCATGAGTATTGGAAAAAAGCTTGTATGGATTTCTTACTTTCTTTAGGAGCTAAAAAGGAAGATTTAAGATTTAGAAATCATACAAAAGAAGAGCTTTCTTTCTATAGTAGAGCTACAGCAGATATAGAATATTACTTCCCATTTGGATGGGGTGAACTATGGGGAATTGCAGATAGAACAGATTATGATTTATCGAGACATATGGAAGCTACAAAACAAGACTTAACATATCAAGACCCAGATACTGGAGAGAAATATGTTCCATTTGTAATAGAGCCATCTGTAGGTGTAGATAGACTATTCTTAATGTTTTTGTGTAATGGTTATGATGAAGAAAAATTAGAAGAAGATGATGTTAGAACAGTTTTGCACATACATCCAGCTTTAGCGCCATATAAAGTAGCAATTTTACCATTATCTAAAAAATTGTCTGAAAAAGCAAATGAGATTTATGATAATTTATCAAAATCATTTATGTGTGATTATGATGAAACAGGCTCTATTGGTAAAAGATATAGAAGAGAAGATGAGATAGGTACACCTTTTTCTTTAACTGTGGATTTTGATACTTTGGAAGATGGAAAAGTAACCATAAGAGATAGAGATACAATGGAACAAGTTAGGATTCCTATTGATGATGTAGAAAATTGGATTGAAGAAAAAATTAAATTTTAAAAGAGGAGGCAGGGAAATAAATTCCCTGCCTCCATTTTCACTGCGTATTTTGAGCTCAAAATATGCAGGTTACGAAAACAGTTTGGAGAGGAAACCAAGCAAGTTGTACTTGCTGAAAATCGAGACTGTAATCAATGAGATTGTGCTCATGATCTTAATCAAGATGTCCAGCGAGGGACCAACTGTGTCTTTCAAAGGATCACCAACAGTGTCACCAACAACGGCAGCAAGGTGTTCTGGTGAGCCTTTCCTTCCCAAAGCTTCAATGTATTTCTTGGAATTATCCCATGCACCGCCGCTATTACCACAGAATATGGCAAGCATGATGGCGGATATGGTAGATCCCATGAGAACACCTGAAACGAATTCTGGACCAAAGATAAATCCTGAGATTACTGGAACCAGAATGGAAATCAAGGCAGGCAGTTTCATTTCTGCTAAAGCACCTTCTGTTGCAATCTGGATGCAACGCTTGTAGTCAGGCTTTGTAGTTCCTTCACGCAGTCCATGGATTTCCCTGAACTGACGTCTTACTTCATCAACCATCTTCTGAGCAGAGCTACTAACAGCTTCGATCAGAAGACCGGAGAAGTAATAGGAGATTGCAGCACCAATGAGAACACCAGCAAGTGTAATGGGGTTCATCAAATTTAGACTTACCTCTACATTAAGCGGTGTGAAGCTGTATAGGAAGGAAACCATTAGAGAAACAGCCGCAAAAGCAGCAGAGCCAATAGCAAATCCTTTACCTATGGCAGCTGTGGTGTTGCCTACAGAGTCTAGCTTGTCGGTAATTGCTCTTACATCTTCATCTAATCCAGACATTTCCGCTATTCCACCAGCATTGTCACTTATCGGACCATAAGAGTCAACAGAGACAGTAATGGCGACAAATGAAAGCATTCCAACAGCGGCCATGGCAGTGCCATAAATACCACTGAAGAAGTATGCAAGCATAAGCGAAATCGCCAGGATAAAGACAGAGAGCATAGTTGACTTCATGCCTACTGAAAGACCTTGTGTTATTACAATCGCAGGTCCTTCTTTGGAGAAGCCAGCAATTTTCTTGGTAGGTTTATAGTCGTAGCTAGTATAATACTCAGCTACCATACCTATCAAGATACCAGCTATGACACCAACTATAGCAGATGCCCAGGGGGAAAGTATCCCGATCCTGAATGGTAAGTCACCTAAATCCTGCCGGAAGAAAAATACTATGGTGAACCCTAAATTCAGCACAATAGTAAGTCCAGCAGAGACCCAAGTACCGATGTTCAAGTCTTTATGCGGATCGGTGGTTTCCTTTTTAGAAAGCACATAGGCAAGACCTATAATGCAGGAAAGCAATCCAAACGCACAAAAGACGATTGGAAACATATAGAGTTTCTGTAGCATCTCAAAACTTAGATCAAGCCCCTGAGCTACATGGCTTATAAAGATGTGCATTGCAAGCACCATAGCACTTACAATTGCTCCCATATAGCTTTCCAAAAGGTCTGAACCAAGTCCTGCTATGTCACCAACGTTGTCACCCACACAGTCAGCGATAACAGCTGGATTCCGAGGATCGTCCTCTGGGATATTTTCCTCAGTCTTACCGACCAAGTCAGCACCCATGTCAGCTGCCTTGGTGTAAATACCACCACCAACACGATTAAACATGGCGATGATGGAACACCCAAGCGCGTAAGAAGACAAGGTCATGGAAAATGGGACGAAACTGATTCCACACCAGTTAGGTACGGCACACATCACGCCCAGCTGATCTTGATATAGCACGAAGACTATAACAAGACCAATGAGTGCAAAAGCACTCACGCAGAGACCCATGACAGAGCCACCTCGCAAAGCAACCTTAAGCGTCTTTCCTATTTGTTTTGTCTCTCTTGCTGCATTGCTAACACGTACGTTAGCATAAGTCGACATCTTCATGCCGACAAATCCTGCGGCACCGCTCATCACAGTACCTATCAGAAATGCCACAGAGCAAGAAAGAGAGAGAAACAAAGCGAACAACACAGAAATCACAGCAACTACCGCAATCAGCACCTTGTATTCGCTCATCAGGAAAGTGCTAGCTCCGACACGGATAGCTGATGCTATCTCAGACATCGTCGATGTTCCTTCTTCAAGAGCATAAACCTTGAAGAAGTTGAAGATAGCATAACAGGTT
Organism: uncultured Clostridium sp.; assembly: GCA_964620415.1. Lineage (GTDB taxonomy): Bacteria > Bacillota > Clostridia > TANB77 > CAG-508 > CAG-269. The sequence continues at coordinate 336 of CAZUHD010000011.1, read as the reverse complement.
CCCAGTACTGCTATTATCAGTACAAAGTACAACAGTCCGTTCATGAAAAAAGCCTCCATTTAAGTCGTTTAGTAAAAAGTAACAATTAAAAAACTACTGCAATGGAATAACCTCCTTTGTTTGTCGGTCAGTTCGTGCCCTACAAGAACAACTAAATGTACCAACTCCTTTCTGTTTTCGTATGAAAATTATTGAATAGCTATAAAGCTAAACAATTTAATTATACCAAAAAATAACAAAAGTGTCAATGTATTATGTAAAATAAAAAACGTAAATTAGTGTCACGGCAATTTAATAAATCTTGAAATTTTTGTAACAATTCTGTAATATATATGA
>CAZUHD010000010.1:0-27460 GCA_964620415.1 uncultured Clostridium sp. | reverse complement strand
TACAATACAATTATACTTCATTTTTAATTAAATGTCAATTTTAACGTAAATATCAAAAATGTAAACCTGTTTGATCATTTTTAATGTCATGTATCTCCCTTACTGTAATTCCCTCAAATTATATTTTCTGAAGTACTAAAAACTTCCCAATTTGTGCCACTACTCATGAGATTGTGGATTTCATATACCAATATATTTCATCCATTATTGTTCCATCAAATTTTGATGTTATCTTTAATTTAAATTATTTAAGTGACTACAAATGTGTTTTCTTGTAAGTTCCATTAGATTAAGTCTAGTAAATCCTTCTACTTGTGTCTTACTTCTGTCTTCTTTTAAAGCTTCTTTTAGAAGATTTTCAATTTTAGTCTTATTTTCTTCATTATGCATATCAATATAATCAATAATAATAATCCCACCAATATCACGAAGTCTTAATTGTTTAGCAATTTCCAATGTTGCTTCTTTATTTACCTTAAAAATTGTTGTTTCTAAATTGTTGTTCCCTGTGAATTTTCCTGTATTTACATCAATAGCAGTTAAAGCTTCTGTTTTATCTATTGTAATAAATCCTCCACAATTAAGCCAAACTTTTCTATTCTTTATCTTTTCTATTTGTTTTTCAAAATCATACTTATTTATCAAATCAGCAGCCTTTTCCAAAACAATATCTATATTTTCCGACTCATACATTTTTTTTAGTTTATTATAGTCTTCTTCATTATTTACTATAATCTTTTTTAAATTTTTGGAACTTAAATCAGTAACAATGCGCTCTATTATTCCTTCGCTTTTCCAAAGTAAACCAATTTTCTTTTGATTTTTCTCAAAGCCTTCTTTTATATTTTTCCATAAAGCAACCAATCTATCAATATCTTCTTTTATCTCTTTTTCAGTTACTTTTTCCGCAGAAGTTCTAATTACTGCACCAAATCCATCTGGAAGATATGATTTGATAATCTCTATCAACTTTTTTCTTTCACTCTCATTTTGTATTTTTTGTGAAACTGGTATAAAATTTGTATCAGGCATAAGTACAATATATTTTCCTGGTAAACTTATATGAGTAGATACTCTGGCGCCTTTTGTATCATTGCCATCTTTTTTTACTTGTATTAAAATTTTTTGTTTAAGTTTTAATGTTTGTTTTATATCTACATTTCTATTTACAATTTCCTTTGTTTCGTCCACCTGTGGAATAGCATCTTTTACATGAATAAATCCTTTTTTATCTTCTCCAAAATCAACAAAAGCTGCTTGCATTCCATTTACAATATCTTCTACTTGACCAATATAAATATTTCCTTCTTGTTTTGTTTTCTCAGACTGCTCGTCATTTACGTAATGTTCAACCATTTTTCCATTTTCACTTAAAATTATTGTTTCTACATTTTTATCTTTGTTTACTATTAGTTCTAACATAATTTGCTCCTTTAGTTCCTCACGTTAATAATGTTCATTGCATTATCAATGCCTTTCTTTAAAATTTCTTCAACAGCTACTGCTCCAGTGTTTATACCTTTAGTTAACATTTGATATTCATCCTTTGATATTTTTCCTATAACATATTCAGTTAAAAACATCCTATCAAAAGGCTCTCCTATTCCTATTCTTATTCTAGGAAATTCAGTAGTTTTTAAATTTTCTAGTATAGACTTCATGCCATTATGTCCGTCCAGCTCCGCCTTGTTTTCTTATTCTTACAACACTTGGAGGAGTATCTATATCATCATAAATTATAATTAAATTATTTAAATCAATTTTATAATAATTTACAAACTCACTTACAGCATCTCCACTTGAATTCATAAAAGTAAGAGGTTTACAAAGTATTACATTTTTACCTTCGATCACACCCATACCATATAATGATTGGAAATTTTGCTTTTCTACTTTAATATTATATTTTTTAGACAAAACATTTATAACGTCAAAGCCCATATTGTGTCTTGTAAAACTATATTCTGGCTCAGGATTTCCAAGTCCAACAATTAAATACATTTTCCTATTACCTTTCATTATATTAATTTTTGCTTAATATTGCAACAATTTTATTTTTTACTTTACCAATTAATAAATATATAAATTCATCTTTAAATAAAATTAACATCGTAAAATATACAACAATTCCTAACATTATTTGTATTATAACACATATCATACCTGATGAAATAAGAGTTACAGCCATACAAAAAGCAAACATTATAATACTTGAAATTAGATATTTATATGATAAATTAATCATATCTTTTACATTAATTTCATTTCTGACATAATAAATTTGTAATACGTTTACTACAATTTGTGACAATACTGTTGCAATACATGCTCCAATACTATTCCATAAATGAATCATTATATAATTTAAAATGAAATTAACAATTACTCCTGCTAAGATTGAAATTGTGTATTCTTTTTGTCTTTTAGTCGGAAGTAGATATTGAGTTCCAATAATATTTGCAATTCCCATAAGTAAAATAATCGGTGTTATTATATTTATTAAAATAACTACTTTATCATATCCTTCGCCAAAAAACCATGGTACAAAATTCTTAGAAATAGCAATTAATCCAAACATTATTGGAAAACTAAGTAAGTAAGTAAAATTAAATGATTTAGTCATATATTCATTTATTTTCTTATTTTCGCCATTAGCAAATAAATTCGCCATTTTAGGTACCATTACAGTTCCAAGTGATGTAACTACTGTAAGTAAAACCCTGATAATTTTTTGACTTTGTTCATAATAACCTGTTTCTGTTTTGTCAGCTATAATTTTTCCAAGCATTGTTGTATCTAACATATTATAAACTTTATTTGTTATTTGAGGTATAAAAAGTAATAATAGTGCTGGTATTTGTTTTACAATATTTATATTTTTAACTTTTACACCTTTAAAATATTTTGGTAAATATAGCCAAAGTGATAGATTTCCAAGTAAATCTGCTAAAGCATATATCATTAAATATTTATTTAAGTCACTTCTTTGCTTGACTAATAAAAAAATTAGAGCAACACTCACCAGTCTTACAATTACATTTCTTGTAACTGTTTTCTTAAAATCTTCAATTCCTTGGAAAAAGAAACTTATATCAAAAGCCCCTGCAATTAATTCTAAAAATAAAATTTTATAATATTGACTATAAGCACCTTGTTTTATACATGTGTAATAATAAATTATTGACGCAACTGCCATTGATATAAATCTAAATGAAACAAGTTCTATAAAAATTTTTTTCATCTTAGGTTTATCGCCTTGAACATAGGCTATCTCTCTTTGTCCATAAAGTGTAACTCCTAGTGAGCCAAATAGTACAAAATAGTTTACTATTGTATATGTGTAACTGTATATTCCATTCCCTTCTGCACCTAATACTCTTGCCAAATATGATGCAGTAACTAATGGAAGTAACAATATTAAAATTTGATATGTCAAATTATATAGATAATTTTTTACTATACTTTTATCTGCCATATTATTCCTTTCATTATTAAGTTTTGATTAGTATATCAAATTATAATTTTTTTCGCAACATTATTTTACAAAAAAATAAAGTAGCATACTTATAAATACCCTCTTTATTAAACAATTGTCTAATAAAAAGGGATAATATTGCTACTCGTATTTTTTATCTTATGCAAGACCATATTTCTTCTTAAACCTATCAGCTCTGCTTCCAGCTGTATCACGTCTAGTTAAATTACCTGTCCAATATGGATGACATTTTGAACAAATATCAACTCTTAATTCTTTTTTTGTAGATCCAACTTTCATAACATTTCCACAAGCACATGTAATTGTTGTCTCTCCATATTCTGGTTGTATTTCCTTATTCATCAAATTCACCTCTTCTTCCCATATACGTTCAGCTTTATTTTTTACCTTTTAAAATCACTATATTTTATATTACCACATTTTGTAAGAAATTTCAAGCTTTATTTTATTATATTTTCTTCATCTTTTTCATATTCATATTCTTTTAACATATATCTTGCAGATTCTAATGCTTCTTTATTAAAAGAAACTCTGCCAACTAGTTTAGATACGATGTTAAAAAGACATGCTACAATTAATATAAAAATACAAACTTTTTTCCATACTTTGGCTAACATATTTTTTCTCCTTTTTTTGACGTACATATTTATTATACTAGTTTACGTTAAAGTTGTCAAGCACATATTTTAATATTTTATGTATATGCTTTATGTATATGCAAGTTGTAAAAAAATATTAATCAACTTTTATTAATCTTTTTACTTCATCTTGAGTTAAATATCTCCACTCACCTATTTTTAAGTCTTTTACGTCTAGATCTCCTATTTTAGCTCTATGAAGTGCTAAGACTTTTTTACCAACTGCTTCACACATTTTTCTTATTTGTCTGTTTTTACCTTCATGTATTGTCATTTGTATTCTTGATATATTTTTTTCTTTATCAATTTTTAAAATTTTTACCTTAGCTGGTCTAGTTATATAATTGCCATCTATCTTTACACCTTTTTGCAATTTTTCTATATCTTGGTTATTTACAATGCCCTTTATAGTTACATTATATGTTTTTTCTATCTCATGACTAGGATGTGTAAGGATGTTCACAAATTCGCCATCATTCGTAAGAATAAGTGCTCCAGATGTATACATATCAAGTCTTCCTACAGGTACTATTCTTTTATTTATATTTATTAAATCTAAAACCATTTCTCTTCCAAACTGTTCTTTTACAGTAGTTACATATCCTATCGGTTTATTTAACAAAATATATATTTTTTCTTCTTCTAATTTAATTTTATTTCCATTATATATAATTTCATCTATTTCAGGATCAACTTTTGTTCCAAGCTCTGTAACTATTTTTCCATTTACTTTAATTTTTCCATCTAGTATTAATTCTTCACATTTTCTCCTAGATGCAACACCACTTGAAGCTAAAAATTTTTGTAACCTCATTTTTTCCATTAAATATCCTCTTTTTCTTCTAAATCTTTAATAATATTCTTAAAATACTCTGGTAGTTCCGCTTCTAAACACATCTGTTTATTTGTTATAGGATGTCTAAATTCAATTTTAGCAGCATGAAGGCATTGTCCCTCTATTCCCCATTCATTTTTTCCATTAGAATAAACATCATCCCCTATAATAGGATAACCTATATGAGATAAATGCACTCTTATTTGATGAGTTCTTCCTGTTTCAATATTTACCTCAAGTAATGTATACTTGTTTCTAAATCTTTTTAATACTTTAAAATGTGTAACAGCATTTTTACCTTTTTTACTTACCGCCATCTTTTTTCTATCAGATGTACTTCTTCCAATTGGCATATCTATTGTAGCTTCATTTTCCTTTACTATACCTCTAACCAAAGCAATGTATGTCTTTTTTATTTCATGGTTTTTAAGTGCTTCACTTAAATTAATATGTGCTTTATCATTTTTAGCAACTATAATAGCACCAGATGTATTTTTATCTAATCTATGCACAATTCCTGGTCTTAATTCTCCACTAATTCCTGAAAGAGAATCTTTACATCTTGCCATAATAGCATTAGCCAAAGTTCCATCTAAATTCCCCACAGCTGGATGTACAACCATCCCCTTAGGTTTATTTATAACTATAATATCATCATCTTCATAAATTACATCTAAATCAATGTCTTGTGCTTTTAAATCTATAGTTTTAGCTTCCATTATATTTATATCAATTTCATCATTTAAGCATACTTTATATGATGATTTTGTATTTTTTCCATTTACCTTTATATTTCCTTCATTAATAAGCCTTTGAATAGCATTTCTTGAAAGTTCTATTTCCACACTTGAAATATATGCATCAATTCTTTTACCTACTGCTTCATCATTTACTCTTATTTTTTTCGTATTCATCTTTTATCACCTTTTTATTTTTTCTCTCATTTAAAAATTTCATTGAATTTTTAGCAAGTATTCCAGCCATACCAACCCATGCAATTATAATATAGAGATAAGCTAAATTAAAATTAAGTTCATCTGTAATTTTTATAAAAGTAATTACATTACCTAACCAAAATCTATCAATTACATTTCCAATAGCTCCTGCTATTCCAAATGACAATACAATCTTTGTACCAAATTTTACAAAAGTATTGTCATTACTTATATATCTTATAAGCATAATAACGATTATTATTGAAATTATAATATAATACCCTTTTCCTAAATTTTCATCTGTTGCCGTAACTTCTGTCATACCTTTTTTCCAGAAAATAATTTTTGTTACTTGATCAATAATTAAAAGTATTATAATAAGAGTTGTTAATATTTTTTTATGACTTACTTTTTCTTTTTTCATAACTAAATCCTTTTTTACTTTTCTGTCAATTATTTTACTACATTTTTTATAAAATATCAATAAAATGAATTTTTTTAAAATTAGATTTATTGGAGAATTAAATTTTGAAAAGAAGTATCGTGTTTTATCTTGTAAAGGAAATAGAAAATGTTGTAAATTTTAATGTCCTGTTTTTTAGTAATAACGAATAAAAATAATTGATTAAATTTAAAACTTGTGTTACTGATATATTTAGTACTTTACCTTTCACTGATGTAGATAGAAAATTTCCATAAAAAAATCGCCTTGAACTTATTTCTAAATTCAAAGCAAAATTTGTTTATTGGCTTATTAGTATAAATTTAAGTAATTTCTTCTTCCATATATCATACGAGAAATAAAGACTGTTTGCTTTTCATAATCTATCGTATATAGTACAACATAATTTTTTACTACCATTCTATGATATTCTCTTTTTAATCTATCAACTTTTCCAATTTTCATATATAATTCTGGAGCATATGCTAAATTTAACACTTTGTCCGTTACTTCAGTCATTATTTTTTTAGCTGCATTGTCTTCTTTTAGATTATTAGAGATATATTCATAAATTTCGGTCATTTCTTCGATACATTCATCAGTAAATTCTACTTCAAATGGTTCATTTTTAGAATCCATACTTTGCTCTTAACTCCTTTATTACTTCTGTTGCTTTTCTTGTTCTACCTTTTTCAATATCTTCTTCTGATTTTAAAAGTTTTTTTACTGTTTCATTATCGAAAATATTATTTCTGTATTCTTCCATACTCATTACTACCACATTATTTTTATTATTTTTGCCAATTACCATTTCTCCATTTTGATTAATAAATTTTTCTATTTGTTGTAAACTTGTTACTTGTTGCATTTTCAAACACCTCTCTTTTCATATTATTTATAGTATAACACAAAATTGCTTATTTTTGAATAGTTTTTTAATTTTTTAAATTTATTTTGTGAATTTTAATTAAAAATGTCTCGTTTTTGAAAATTATTGACAAATACTTACATTGATGTTAATATATATATTATCAACCGCATAAGCGGGATGAAAGGAGAGAACTTTTATGAAGCTAATTTGGGGTAATGACGATGCTGTCAATGACGACATCGATCCCAAAACAGGTCTTTTCGTGGATGACACTCCCCGCGTTTATTGGGGTGACGACGATGCTGTCAATGACGACATTGATCCCAAAACAGGTTGTTTTGTGGATGACACTCCCCGTGTTTATTGGGGTGGCGACCCTTTCTAATCACTTGACTTTTTCCCGCAGATGTGCTGACAATTGCTAGCACATCAGAAGCAAGAAAACCTCAGATATTCTTCTGGGGTTTTCCTTTTCTTTAAAAGCAATATTAAACAACAAATTTTAAAAAAAATTGAAAAATAATATAAAATTCATTCTAATAGCAATACCTGTCTATATATCAGAACTAAAACTAGGTGCAAATACAGAATTTATTACAAGTGCTAGATTTAATTTTGCAAATTCATATATATTTGAAAAAAACTCTAGTTACAGAAAATGAGTAAAGTATATCTCCTTTACTCATTTTTTTATTATTCATTTATAGCTCCTAGTGCAGGTTCTTGGAAAACAGTTTCTAATTCCTTAGCAAATTCTTTTAGTAATACAACTTTTATAGTAGTATCTTTTTCATCTATATAGTCATCTATTACTCTCTTTAATTTCTTTAAGTTGTCCATTTCTTCAAGAGTAATATCTTTATTTTCCATAGCTCTTTTTATGATTTTTTCTTTAATTGCAACTATATCTTCATTACTAGCACATGAGATCCTTTGGAACATTTGGAATGGATCATAATATTTTAGAATTGGAATATTACTACATTCCTTATCAAATCTCTCATAAAATTCTTCCATCTTCATTGGAATACACTTAAATATTTCATCAGCTTTTTCTTTATATTGTTTCTTAAGAAGCTGCATATTTAATTCATTAAATCTATCAACAATTTCTTGCATTTCTTCTGCTGGATATTCTGCTTCATCTCTTATCACAACTTTTCCTAGTTCTTCCTCTAAATTTCCACAATAACTAGAGTGAAGAGATGATAAATTCATTCCATTTATAAAAACAGACTTCAATGTTTTAATATCATAATTTATTAAATTGCTTTTAGAAAAATATACAAAATATTCAAATAATTTAACAATATCAATTAATTCAATTTCTCCACTTTTTACTTCTTCTAAAGTTTCATCTATAATTTGTTCAAATTTATCATCTTGTACTTTCCAATATTCTTCTACAAGGATTTTTTTGTATGATGGAACTTTTCTAGACTCCATCGAAGTGTTTGCAGCTTCCATGTCTTCTTTAAAAAGTTTCATGTCAAAAATTCTTGTTCTAATATAATACTCAATGAATTTGAAAAATCTATAATCTGCTTTAAAGTTATAATAATAATTTCCATCAAATTCTTTTATATAAAATTGTCTATTATCCATCAGTACTCTTGAAGAAACTAAAATTGACTTATATTCCTCATTATCCTTTATATTTTTAAATTTTTCTTTAGTAATCTTGCCTGCTTTTATTTCAAAAGATGCTGCAATTGTAAATATAAGCATAGTTTTCATTACTTTGTTATTTGTATTTGGGTACATTCTATTAACTTCATCAAAAATCTTACTAAAATCATTTAAAGCATGTTTTAAAATACGCAAGTTTTTTGTACCACTTTTATCAAATGTATTCATTATTAATTGAGTGTTCTCTCTTAGAAATCTTATAAGTTCACGATTATTTTCATATCTCATAAGAATACCATTAATAATATAGTCAAATTTTGGAGCATATTCAAAAGTCTCACCAATTAATTTTTCCTTTATTCTTTCATAATCATTGGCTTTATCAAATACATGCTCTATTTTCTCTTGTATTTTTTCAACAATAGGTTTATCATTTTCTGCATTACTTCCTAAATCTCCTTGTTTATCCAAAAGATATGTTGCAATAAAAGTCTTCATCTCCAAATTACTGCTTTTAATTTTAGTAGATAATTCTTTTTCATTACAAATAATAATTGTTTTTATATGGTCATGTTCAACAAAGTTGTTAATATAACCTAAAATATCTATAACATCTACATTAGCTCTTTCTAAGTCATCAAAACATAAAACCTTATCTTTTGTTGAAAAGAATTCTTTATAATCCATCTTGCTAGTATCAGTAGTTGCTCCAAAGAAATTAGCCATATCAAGACCAGTTTTAGCATATTCTGGAATAGTAGATATGCCATTTTCTTTCATATATTTTCTTAAATCTTTATCCATAAGTTGTGTAGTTTCCATAAAAATTTTTTTGCTTATTTCTTCAAGATTTGAAATTCCATATAAAGACATATAAATTGTAGTATATTTCTTGCCATTTAATTGCATTGAATCAATTTTCTTTTTTATTTGATTATTCCAAAAATAAGTTTTACCTGAACCCCATTCTCCATTAATCATTACAGCATAATCTGTATAATCTGAACGTATATAATCTAATATGCTTTCTACTAAATCATCCATATAACTTTTTTCCTTTCTTAATTTAATTCTTGTTAATCTTTTGCTATAGTTAAAACATCTATCTTTTTTGCTCCTGCTAAGTTCAAAATTTTGCTACATTCATTTGCTGTTGCTCCTGTTGTAAAAATGTCATCTATTAATAATATTTTTTTATTAACTACTTCTTTTGGTGCATTTAATTTATAGACATTTTTTACATTATTTTCTCTTTCATTTTTGTTTAGTTTAGTTTGAGAAATATTATTTTTTTCCTTTTTAAGTAAATCTTTTTTAAGTTCAATATTTAATGTATGAGATATTTCCTTTGAAATCAACAAACTTTGATTATATCCTCTAAGTTTCAACCTTTTTTTACTTATAGGAACTGGAATTATTATATCATAAAAATCAAAATGAAAATACATTTTTTGATATTTATTAAAAAAATTTGAAAAACATCTATATAAATATGGTTTTTCGTTAAATTTATAATTTAAAATAAGATTTCTTATTTCTCCATCATATTTAAAAATGTAAAAATGATTTTGGAAATATTTATCTTCATAGTTATCTTTTCCAAAAATAGCTATTTTTTTCAACTTATTTTCACATTTTTTACAAAGAAAAGTATCTTTTCCTTTGCCACATATTACACATGTTTTAGGGTAAATTAAATCTAAGATTTTTTCTATAAAAATTATGTATCACCTCTTTAAATTAAGTGCTCTTAATGCTTCTTCGATATTCTTTACCCCTACAATATCTAATTTATAAGAACCTTCTAAATATTTTTTATTGTTTTCTGGAATTATACACCTTTTAAATCCCATCTTTTCCGCTTCTTTTAGCCTCTTCTCAATCATGCTAATTCTTCTTACTTCACCAGTAAGACCAACTTCCCCCATAATGACAGTGTCTTTTGGAATAGGAACATCTTTAAAACTTGATGAACACACACAAATTATGCCTAAATCAATAGATGGCTCATTAAGTTTTATTCCTCCAACTACATTTACATATATATCTTGTGAACCAATATTTACATTTGCTCTTTTCTCTAAAACAGCAACTAGCACTGCAAGCCTGTTATAATCTAAACCATTTGTTGTCCTTTTTGGTATCCCAAAAACACTTAAAGTTGTTAAAGCTTGAAGCTCAATAAGCATTGGTCTAGTTCCCTCCATACTTGCTATAATACAAGAACCTGATGGGTTATCATCTCTTTCCGAAATAAGTATATCAGAGGGATTTGTAATTTCAACTAATCCTTCATTTTTCATTTCAAACATACCTATTTCGTTTGTTGAGCCAAACCTATTTTTTACACCTCTTAAAATTCTATAAGAAAAATATCTTTCTCCTTCCAAATATAAAACAGTATCTACCATGTGTTCTAAAACTCTTGGACCTGCTATAGTTCCATCTTTGGTAACATGTCCTATTATAATAGTTGTTATACCATTTTGTTTACAAATTCTCATAACTTGTGACGTTATTTCTCTAACTTGACTTACACTACCAGCAGCTGCTGAAAGTTCATCAGAATACATAGTTTGAATAGAATCAATTATCACAAGCTTAGGATTTAGTTTTTCAATTTCTTCATTTACAATTGAAATATCTGTTTCTCCTAAAAACATAATATCATCATTATCTATACCTAATCTATCTGCTCTCAATTTAATTTGTTCTGCTGACTCTTCACCAGAGACATATAAAACTTTACCTTCACCCTTTATTTTATTGCAAATTTGTAGAATAAGAGTAGACTTTCCAATTCCAGGTTCCCCACCTAATAGAATAAGAGACCCTTTTACTAAACCTCCACCTAGTACTCTATCTAATTCATCAAAACCAGTAGAAGTTCTTTCTACTTCTTGACCTTTATATGAATTTAAAGTTTTAGGTTCATTCCTTTTCTTAGTTTTTGCTAAACCATTTTGTGTTACTATATCAATTTTTTGTTCAAAAAAAGAATTCCAACTACCGCAGCTTGGACATTTTCCCATCCATTTTGGACTTTCATAACCACATTCATTACATACAAAAACTGTCTTATTTGTTTTAGGCATTTATTTTTCCTCTCTTTTTGTCATATTTAAAAAGATTTTACTATAATAAGGCAAAAAAAGCAAGAAAATCTTTTAACAAATTATAAGTTTATCCTACTTCTTGAAACAGGTCTAATTCATTTTTTACATCTAAATCTACAGATATACCTTTTGATTTTGCAATTTTAATTAAATAATCTAATTTTGCCTGATATGCTTTTATATTATAAGAATAATAATCAATTAATCCAGGTTCTGCAAATTCAAAATTTAGATGAGCTTGTTTAAGTTCATTTTCTGTATTTGAAATACTAAGTAAAAGTTCTTTTATCTTATCAGCTTCTGTTCTTTCTTTTATTTTTTCTTCCTTCACAAATTGTTCCTCCATAAATCCCAAACCTTTCTTGTTTAAAATAAACATTTATATTAATATATTCCAATTTTAGCTTTTTTATGCAAAAAACTTGATATATCTACATAAATAGTGTATAATCAATTTGTTTATGGAGGTTATTATGATTGATATTAAATTAATAAGAGAAAATCCTGATTTAGTCAAAGAAAATATAAAAAAGAAATTCCAAGACAATAAATTAGGTTTAGTAGATGAAGTAATTGAATTAGATAAGAAATTACGTGAATTAAAACTCAGTGGTGATAATTTACGTAGCAAAAGAAAAAATCTAAGTTCTGAAATAGGTACTTTAATGAAAGCAGGTAAAAAAGAAGCTGCCGAAGAAATAAAAAACAAAGTTCAAGAAATAAATACAGAGCTTGAAAGTAATGAATCTAAAGAAACCGAACTTTCAGATAAAATAAAACAAATTATGATGAAAATCCCAAATATAATGCATGAATCAGTTCCAATTGGTGAAGATGACTCTAAAAATGTAGAAATACAAAAATATGGTGACCCAGTAGTTCCAGACTATGAAATTCCATTCCATGGTGAAATACTTGAAGCTTTAGGTGGGCTTGATTTAGATAGTGCAAGACGTGTCGCTGGTAATGGATTTTATTATTTAATTGGAGATGTTGCAAGACTACATTCAGCAGTTTTAACCTATGCACGTGATTTCATGATAAATAAAGGATTTACTTATTGTATTCCACCATATATGATACGTTCAGATGTTGTAACAGGTGTTATGAGTTTTGAAGAAATGGATGCTATGATGTACAAAATAGAAGGAGAAGATTTATATTTAATTGGAACTTCAGAACATTCTATGATTGGTAAATTTAAAGATCAAATCTTAAAAAAAGAAGATTTGCCATATAGAATGACATCTTATTCTCCTTGTTTTAGAAAAGAAAAAGGAGCACATGGTATAGAAGAACGTGGTGTCTATAGAATACATCAATTTGAAAAACAGGAAATGATAGTAGTTTGTGAACCTGAGGATAGCTGGGATTGGTATGACAAAATGTGGAGTTATACGGTTGAATTTTTTAGAAGTATGGATATTCCTGTTCGTACTCTTGAATGTTGTAGCGGAGATTTAGCAGATTTAAAAGCAAAATCATGTGACGTTGAAGCATGGAGTCCAAGACAAAAAAAATATTTTGAAGTTGGTAGCTGCTCTAATTTAACAGATGCACAAGCTCGTAGACTTGGTATTAGAATAAAAGGTGAAAAAGAAAATTATTTTGCTCATACTTTAAATAATACTGTAGTTGCACCACCTCGTATGTTAATTGCAATTGTAGAAAATAATTATAAACCAGATGGAAGTATAACAATTCCAGAAGTATTAAGACCATATATGGGTGGATTAGATCGAATTTGTAAAAAATAAAAACAAGGCAGATAAGGAGTTCTTATCTGCTTTATAAAAAAGGAGTACTATATGCTAATAAAAAATCCTAATTTTGAAATTTCAGCAGTAAGTTCTAAACAATATCCAACAAATGAATTACCAGAAATTGTTTTAGTTCGGAAAATCTAATGTAGGAAAATCAAGTTTTATAAATACAATGGTAAATAGAAAAAACTTAGCTCACACAAGTTCTGAGCCTGGTAAAACAAGACAAATAAATTTTTATAATATGGATAATAAGTTTTATTTTGTAGATCTTCCAGGGTATGGATTTAGTAAAATGTCTAAAACAGAGCAAGAAAAAGTAGGTACTTTTATTGAAGATTATCTATTTAATAGAGAAAACATATCTTTAATTATATTTTTATTAGATATTAGACACTCACCTACTTCAAATGATAAGCTTATGTATGATTATATAATCCGTTCAAATAGACCATTTATTATTATTGCAAATAAAGCTGATAAGATTGCAAGTCAAAAAGTACAAAGTGCTGTTAAATCATTGCAAAAAGAAATAAATCCTCTAATGGATATAAAAACTTTTCCTTTTTCCTCTGTGAAAAAGATTTATACAGATGATGTATGGGAAGTCTTAGAGAGCTACATAACTATATAATAACTTTTTTAGAAAAAATTTAAAATATATCTTTTCATTTCATATATGTTTATGATAAAATTAAATCTATGAAAACCTAAATAAAATATAAATCACATATTGTCGAAGTAAAAGCAGTACAAGGAGGTGAAATAAACAAATGAATGAAAAAGGGAAATGTCTTTTAGCATATTTATTTGGTTGGATAGGGGGACTTATCGTTTTATTTGGTATGAATAATAATGAAAAAAATACAAGATTTCATGCAGCACAATCAATAGTTTTAAGTGGAGGCTACTCTATATTAAGTCTATTATTCATGAAAATACCTTTTATAACAACTATCTTATTAATTGTATATATAGTTGGACTAATATTTGGTATTATCAAAGCATATAAGGAAGAAGATCCAGCGCTACCTATTATTGGCGATATAACAAAATCTTTATTCAGTAAACAAATTGGTGAATAATATTAAGAAATAAAGCCCTAGAATTTTTTCTAGAGCTTTATTTTTATTAATCTATAGGTTCTGCTTCTTTAATTATTTCTGAAATTACAGGCAATGCTACCTTTCCCTCTCCTGCAACTACAAGTATCCTTACGCCATGATCTGAATCTAGTTTTGTAGTTGCTATAACTGGATGTTCTCCACCACTTTCACATTCCATCAATACATAATCAACTCCATTTACTGTCGCTTCTGCAGTTTTTGTTACTTTGAAATCAGATTGCTGTGAATTTATCATTTCTAGCACCAATGGTCTTAGCCAACTATATTCTTTTAAATACTCTTCCGCTTTTCCATCATCTATGCTCAAGCTAACATACCATCTATTAGTATTGTCTTTTAGTACAAGACCGTTTTCTGTTTCATATTCTAAATTATTTGGTATATAAAATCTAACTCCCTCATAATCTACTTGTTTTGAATCTTTTTTATCTACCTTAACTGATTTATCATTTCCTGATGTAATGTTTGCAACAACAGCATTTTCATCCTCTTCGTATTCTCCTGATATCATTGCATCTAACATTTTACCTAGTTCTGTATCACCTATTTTTTGATCGCCATATTCTTCACTACCGAAAATAGTACCTAATATAGACTTTTCCTTAAATGACTTCATTACCTTACGGCAAAGAAATACTATTCCAGTAACTATTAGTATAATTATTAGTAATACAATTAAAAAAATTAATAGTGTATTAGATTTCTTTTTTGGTGCTTGTCCTCCATTATTTACTTGATTTTGTTGTTGTGGATTGAAATTGTTTGGTTGGTTATAATTTTGCTGATTATAATTAGGTTGGTTATAATTGGGTTGATTATAATTAGGCTGATTATAATTGGGCTGGTTATAATTAGGCTGATTATAATTTTGTTGATTATTACTTTGCTGGCTATCGTTTTGCTGATTATTACTGCTAGCTTGTAAAGTATTAAATTCTATATTATTATTTTGTGCATTTTCGTCAGGTTTTTCATATGTAAAAAATCCATTATTATCTAATGTTTCATTAGGCTTTTCTATTTGAACTTTTTCTCCACATTTTGGGCAAAATAAATCGTTTTCTTGTAATTCTGCCCCACATTTTAAACATTTCATAGCTTTTCTCCTCTTTTCTTTTATTAATTTATTTTATATAACACAATTTTTAGTAAAACATCTTTCTCCTCCTTTTTATATTAATATATTTAAAAATTTAATATCTATTTATTACCAATTCTTGTTATTTTTATTAACCATTATTTTATTATATTTTCGATATTTACTTTCTTCTTGTCTTTGTTCTTTAATTGCATCTTCTTTTATTTTTTGTATTTCCTCTTCTTTTTGCTTTTCCTCATTCTCATCCTCATCAGATTCCTCATCCTTTTGCTCGTCCTTATCATCTTCTTGTTCATTGTCTTTATTTGATTTACTTTGTAACACTTTTTTTAATCTTTCTATTTCTTTCTGAATATCTTGTTTCAATTTTTCTGCATCTTGGCTATGTCCATTATTATTATCTTTATTTGCACATCCTTTTTCTGTTAATATATCTATTGCAGATTCATATACCTCTATTGCATTTTTTATACTCTCCTCATCGTTTTCATCAAGTTCTATAGTTTTACACATCGCTAAAGCATAATTGATTCTAATTTTACATTCTTTTTTTTCAGGAATATTATTAACTTCTAAAGCTTTTTTATATTGTTCAATTGCTTGTTCATATTCTTCAATTTTATAAAAGATATTTCCATAATTATAATTTGCAACATATCGCTGCGGAAAGTTAAAATTAACTAGTGCCTGTCCCATGCTTGTAGAGAATTCTCCATTATTGTATTTATTTATTAAAATATTATTTAATACTGTATTATATAATAGTTTTAGCATAACCAGTATTACAAGTACATATATTACAATTAATATTTTTCTTTTCATTACATTCTCCTCTTTTGGATTATAAAATGTATTATTAACAAGATTACTAATGGAATTGCAAAATAGTAATATATATCTTGATATGATTTAACTTTTTCTTCCATAGATTGCTCTTTAGCTACTTTTTCCTTTATACCATTTATTTTGTAATCAATATTAGATGTTTCACTCATTTGTATATAGTCGATTTTAAAGTCAGATGCCAATTTTTTTAAATTTGACTCATCTATTTTTGATATGGCTGTTGTTTTTTTGTTATTTTCGTCATAATATGAAATATAATAAGAATCACTAAGCGGTTCATCACTTGTTAAACTACTTACCATTTTTCCCCCTTCTTTTGTTCCATATCCCATTACAGCTCCATCAAATATATAATCACTCATATCTGCAAATGATTCTAGTTCTTCATTTTCTATTGTAATTTCTCCATCACTTATAAAAAATAATATAACTTTTGAATCTTCATCTTGTTTTTCTCTTTCTTTTTCTAATGTTTTTTGAAGCTCCCCTTTTACTATATTTATAGATGTACCAGAAGCATAATAAGCATCTTCAAGAATTATAGATTTTAATTCTGATCGTACCATATCTATATCGCTTGTAAATGGTGCTAACTTTTGTGTAGTATCTCCAAATGTAATGATTGAAAATTTACATTCTGGTAATTCATCTAAAATGTAACAGCAATCATTTATAACTCCTTCAAATCTTTCTTTTCCCAAACCATAGTCTAGCGCTTTCATACTAACAGTTTTATCTATAACAAATAAAATTTTTACATTAGAACTCATTGATATATTTTCGCCATTTGGTATCATAAATCTTAGATTTATAATGAATAACAATATAACGATGCAAATTTCTACTATAATATCAACCCAATTATGTTTAACTTTTGTCTTCTTCCCATTTGTTATTTCATTATTATCATTTTTATCGCTTTTAGGTTTTTTATTATATATTATTATAAAAATTGCAGCCACACAAATTATAGCCATAATCCATGGCGGAATTATTGGGTTTGTTATCATAATCTTATCCTTTTCTCTATAATAATTAATATTAGAAATACTATTAAAATACATATAAAAAATGCTTCTGGATGATCTGTAATATATGTCTTTTTACTTGATTTTAATAGTGATGCTTTAGTATTTTTTATTTCTTCTACTATACTTGTTGACATTTTCTCTAAATCACCTGTATAAAATTTTCCTTTTGCATTTTGCTCCACAGCTTTTTTATATGATGCTATTTTTTCATTTGAAGTGAATTGATTCATTTGAACAGTTGGGCAATATGCGTAAAGATTGACATTATATTTTTGACAAAGATCACATGCTTCATCTAGTGTAACTGTTTCAATTCCTCTTACGTCATTATCTGTCGCAAAAATAATTATTCTTGTTCTTTCTTTTTCATCTTTTAAATCAGGGAACGAATATAAAGTACTAGCTAGTCCATCCCCTACAAGTGAACTTCCTTTAAATAATGCATGTACACCTACTCCTCCCATCCAAAGTGTAGGCAGTGTTTCTCCATCTTTTTCATATGTGTCAGGAGGATTTCCATTATATTGTATTGATATTTGTAATTGTTCTTCTATTTCTTCAAAACAATCTAATAAATAATCATAATCATCTGTTAATGGACAATATACAACAGCTGATGTATTATAAATAACTAGTCCTATTCTATCCCCTTTAATATCTGGCATTATTTCTCTAAATTTATCAATTAGTTTTAGATTAACTTCACTTTGAGTAGTAGATATATCTAAACTTAAAAGTATATCTCTGTTATATTTTTCTTCAGTTTTTGTTTGAATAGTTATAGGTCTCGCAATAAGTATACTAGTTACAACTATTGCTACTAAACAAAATATTTTTATTAAATTGGATAAAATATTATATTTTCTTACCTTCGATTTATAATACTCTGTTTCTTTTACAAATTGTGTATTAGCTACTTTTTTTCCACTAGTGTATTTCGTTTTTCTTTTTAATCTTATGAAAAATATTGCTACACCTAATATCAAACAGATAATTATTGCTACTGGATATTTTAATTCCATTGCTTTACAACTCCTCTTGCTTTATTTATAGAGGCTTGGAAATCCCCTATTGCTTTACTTGCAAATTCTGGTTCATAGTATTCTTCAATTAATTCATAAAGATTTGGAATTTTCAGTTTTCTTATCTCTGCTAGAGAATAATTTTGTGTCGTTATATCTGTAACTTCAAAAATAAATAATCTGATAGTTTCACTAATTAATTGATAGGCTCTTCTTAAACTAATCTTTTTATTTGTATATTTGTATTCAATTGAATCTAATTGATTTAAATATTTTCCCTTTATAATAGGAATGTCCTTTATGTTTTTTTCAGGAATTTCTTTTACTATTTTTTCCTCTTTTATATTTTTACTTCTTACTTTAGTGTAAATTAAATAAACACTAATCATTACAATTATACAAATTGAAACAACTAATGGAATTATAGAGTATGTAAAAGATTCCTGTAAATTAACGGATGTCTGCATTTTTTCGCCTTTCTAACAATTTAATCACATCATTTACTATTTCATTTTGTTTATTTATTGTTGTTGTAATTATTTTATGTTTTTTAAATTTTTCTTTTGTTTCTTCATATATTTTTGTTTTTATTTCTAATTCTATTTCTTTCATTTTTTCATCTTTTAGAATATAATCTGGAATATATGAACCTTGATCAACATCAAAAGCATTTTCTCCTGTCATAAAAGCATCAGAAATGTTTATAAACATAACATCATGTAAAAGTGATAGTTTTCGTAAAGCTTCCTCTGATATATTATTCATACCATATATATCAGTTATAATGAAAATAATCATCCTTCTTTTTATATAATTTAAAACATAATTAATTAAATTTTCTAAATTACTTTCAGTATCAATTTCTCTTTCATACGAATTTAAAATTTTTTCTATATTATATAATCCTGTTTTAAACGGAAATAATTTAATACTTTTTTTCCCATTATATATAGCGCTCACCGCATCTCCATGTTTATCCACCAAATAACAAATAGTTCCTACAGCCATTAGAGCTACTTCTTTTTTGGAGTCTAAATCTCTTGTATCTGCTAACATTTTTTTACCAGAATCTAATATAAATAATATATTATGTTTTTTTTCTGCAATAAATTGTTTTATTAAGATTTTGTTTGACCTTGCTGATGCTTTCCAGTCTATATCTTTTACATTATCACCAACTACATATTCTCTTAGGTCTTCAAAGTTCATGCTTTTTCCCTTATAAATTGAATTATATGATCCTTCTAGAATATTAGAGGTTTTTCTTTTGGTGTAAATAGCAAGGTTAGCTTTTACCCTTGTAATATATTTCATATTCATAATAAAATTCTCCCTATTTTAAGCTAAGGCACCTTTATTGAAGCTAGTATTGCATCTATTATTGTTTCAACTTTAACTTCATCTGCAATAGCTTCAAAATTTAGTTCAATTCTATGTCTTAATATGCTATAGCTCAATGCTTTAATATCATCTGGAATTACATATGTTCTTCCATTAACTAAAGCCAATGCTTTACTAGCATCCATAAATGATATAGCAGCTCTAGTACTTGCACCATTTGTTACATATTTTGCAAGTTCTG
Organism: uncultured Clostridium sp.; assembly: GCA_964620415.1. Classification (GTDB taxonomy): domain Bacteria; phylum Bacillota; class Clostridia; order TANB77; family CAG-508; genus CAG-269. Next base: position 7,028 of record CAZUHD010000010.1, on the reverse strand, counting down.
GTTTTATTATTTTAGAAGCATTTCTTGTTGCATATACAATACTTATAATATATTTTTTTATTGCTTCATCTATATATATTCTTTTATTTAATTCTTGTAAATATTTTATATCCTTTACAGTTATAACTTTTTCTGATTTTTCAAAAACATTTCTTTCAATTCTATTTAATACTTCTAACTCTTCATTTACTGTAGGATAACTTAACGTTTCTTTGATTATAAATCTATCTTGTTGTGCCTCTGCTAAAGGATATGTTCCCTCTTGTTCTATTGGGTTTTGAGTCGCAATTACAATAAATACATCTGGCAATTTATAAACTTCTCCACCTATAGTCACTTGCCTTTCTTGCATTGCTTCTAGCATAGCACTTTGTGTTTTAGAACTTGATCTGTTTATCTCATCTAAAAGCACAAAATTAGCACATACTGGTCCAATCTTTGTTTCAAAATCACCTGTTTTAGCATTATAAGTTTGTGTACCAATAATATCACTTGGTAACAAATCTGGCGTGCATTGTATTCTTGAAAATTTTCCTCCGCAACATTCAGTTAATACTTTTGCAGCTGTTGTTTTTGCTAATCCAGGTACAGATTCGACTAATATGTGTCCATTTGCAATTAAAGATATTAATAATGAAATTTGTAAATTTTTTTGTCCAACTATTTTTGCACTATAATAATTTGATATTGCTCTAATTATTGCATTGCTTCTTTGCATTTCTTCTGCTGTAATATTCGTATTTTCCATGATTTTCCTCTTTCTTTCGTTTTTTATAAATTTTTTATCTATTGTTTATAAATCTCTAGCTTATACATTTATAATACCAAACAATGAAAATTTTTTCAACATTTTACTTAAAAAAAATTAATAAAATTCGACAATTTTTTTCTCCCCCCCAAAAAAAGAAAACAAGAAATCTAGATTATCTAAAAATTTCTTGTTTTCTTTATTACTCTACATTAGTTTTCCATAAAGCATGTTTGTTACAATATGAATAAATACAAGAACCTGGAACATATTTAAAATGAGTTTTAGCTTCTTCACCAGGATTAAAATATTTTATACATTGTTTTTTATCTGTTACCATTGCAATCCATTCTATATAATGATCTTCTTCCATAACATGATTAACAGTAACTAAAACCTTTCCATCCTTTACTTCATATGTTGGTACATGTTTTTCAAAAGCTGCATCTACAGAATTTGGAACAAGTACTTGCATTTCTTCTCCACAGCACATTAATTTACTGTCCTTAAGTACAATTACTGTTGATTTACAATGCTTACATTGCTTTACTATAAATTCTTTACCCATAAAATTTATCCTTTCTTAAGTTATTTATTAATAGTTTATATTTATTTGAACAAAATTTCAAGTAATTTTTTAAAATAAACTGGTATATTTAATTTGTAAATTTTCTTAGTTTCCTCTCTCTTTATAAAATTTGTCCTTATTAAATTCTTCTACTTGTTGTTTCATATTAATATATCCCATATTAGTAGTTATGTTAGAAGTATTTTCCAAATGTTCTTTTGCAAGTATCTCTTTTGCAGTTAGTTTTCTTTTTCCTTCTGCTATTTCTTTTTCTTCTAAATTAAATGGTATTGATATTTTTGACATAATAGGAATGAATAGAGGTTCTTTTTTTATTTTTTCTGATATTTTCTTTCCATCTATTTCTATTGCAATATTAGCATATTTTATAGCAGTTTCTTTTCTGCCCTTAATTAAATTTATTTTAGCAAGTTCATAATAGCTATCAGCTTCTAATTCATCTTCTTCTAATGTCTTTTGGAAATATTCCTCAGCTTGATCTAATTCCTTATATAATAATGCAATTTGCGCTAAACTATATTTAGAATTATAACTCAAACTATTTAATTCTGCCGCTTTTTCATAAAACTCTTTAGCATTTTGGAAATCATTTAACATAGTATAAATAATTCCAAGTTCATAATTCAAATCAAAACTAGTTGGATTATATTTTAAAGTTTCTGTAACCATATTAGCCGCTTCTTTATATTGTTCTTTTTCAATTAATAAATCACCAAGTGCAACTGCAGCATTACAATAATCAGGTTTTTTGTTCAATAAATTTGTAAGCATTTCTATTGCTTCATCTTTTTTATCAAAATCAGTTAAAAGAGTTGCTACTTTATAATAAGAATCATAATCTTTTTTATTTATATCAATACATATAACATATTCATCTATAGCTTTTCTTAAGCCACCCTCTTTTTCATAAATTTCTGCTAAAAATTTATGAGCACTATAACTATTTGGATTTTTTTCTGTAATTGAAATCAAAATATCTTTTGCTTTCTTATTATTTCCTACTGAAATATAGAACTTTGCCTTTGCCAATTTAACAGCATTTATTACATCTACATTTTTATATTCTAAAATAATAATTACAGCTGGAATTATTATAGATAATACATATGTAAGAATCTTTACAAAAATATTAGTATTTAAGTTATTTATAAGACAAATGCCATCTATAATTATTCCTATAGCTTCCACCATCAAAATAACAATATATTCTGTTCCGGTTTTTCTTAATCATTTTATAGAATATTACTCCAAAGAGAACAACTGATAATGTTATAAAAACTAATTGTTCAAACATTAAAATTCCTCCAATTTCTATATTAAGTAAACTTATTTTACTACATTTTATGATTTTTTTCAATTTTTTTCTTAAAAAATATTTATTTTTATTTTTTGTTATGGTAAAATAAGTTTAAATTTTATTATATACTACTAATTAGGAGGAATTAATTATGGAAGTAGCTAAATGTTCTCGTTGTGGTGCTTTTTATACTGCAGAAGGAAATGTATGTCCTAAATGCGCAGAAAAAGATAATTTCGAATTATCTACATTTAAAAGTTATGTTCAAGAAAATGGTATGGAATTAACTTCTTTAAGCCAAGTTTCAATATCTACTGGAATATCAGAGAAGAACTTAAATCGTTTCTTGAACTATGAAGGATTAGAAGGATATAAAAAACTATTTAAATAAACAATAAGAAGCTGATAATCATATAGATTATCGGCTTTTTTCAACTATTGCAACTATATCTGCAATATATTCTCCAAGAACAGGTATATTTAAAGCAACTATTTTTTGTAAAATATATACAATAATTGCAGTAATAAGAGTTATACCAATTCCAATGCCCACACCTCTTGAAATTCCGAGCAATAACATTTCGTACAAATACTTGCTTTTTACTTCCTAAAATATAAGTAAGTTCTCTTAAATTACTTTTTTCTAACAAATCAATTAATAAATCAATTTTCTTTGATAAAATTTTCTTTTTATCATTATTTCTTAATAACATTTTGACTCCAAAAAAAATTCATCCCGTTTTTATTTAGGATGAACTTTTTTGTTCTTTTTATTCAATTAAATTTTGAGTAGTGTTTTCATCTACATTTTCTTTTTCATTTGATTGATTATTTTGTTTTTCTTCTAGTTCAATCTGTTTTTCTAAAGAATTTATAAGTTCTTGTAATCTTTGCAGATCAGTTCCCATAAGTTCCCAATTGTTACTATCTAAAGAATCACTTAAATTATTATTTGCCTTTATAATTGAATCAATTAGCCCTGTTACACTTTCAGTATTTTCTATTTCAATATTAGTTGCATATTGTGAAATAAGATTTTGTATACTTTCTTGTAAATTATCTCCTATAGCCACTTTATTTCCTGATGCAACAATAACTTTTTTTAGAACAGGTAAATTATTTTCATTTACTAAAGTTTGATATATCGGTTCAATGTATAACAGAGTATTTTCTATAGGCACAATTATCATATTTTTTGTAACCTTAGCTCCTGTTAAAGTAAGACTATCGATTTGACTTTGAATCGTTTCATCTTGTGAAATTTCAGTATCAAGCTGTGTAGGACTTACTATATTATTATCAGAAGCAAAGCTTCTTAAAATCAAATTATTTTTACCATCTTTTATAGTACCAATCAAATAAGATTTTATACTTTGTTTATCTTTTTGAGTATAAACCTGCATTAGCCCAATAGTATCGCTATCTCCATCTTTTACCATTGTATAATATGGATCTAGTGTCGTATTTTTACTATTATTTCCAGTATTTTTATAGCTTATTTTCTCCCAAGTATCATCACCTCTATATAATACGTCTGCTTTTTTATTATGATATTCTTCAAGCATTGTAGATTGTACTTTAAATAATAGCTCTGGATAAATAAATTGTTCTTGTATAGTATTAGGAATTTTATCATTCAAATCTTGGAATAATTCAGGATATACTTTTCTATATGCCATTGCAACTGGATCACTTTCATCTGTTATGTAATATTTCATTTCACCTGTATAAGCATTTATAATAACTTTAATTGAATTTCTTATATAATTTATATCTCTTCTTTGATTATCATATTGTATTCCTGTATATGTTGAATATGGATAAGCACTTGAAACAGTATAAGCATCTAATACCCAATAAATATCTCCATTTTCATCTAATACAGTATAAGGATTTGAGTCATACATTACATCTGGAAGGGCAAGTTTCGCTCTTCTTATTATATTTCTGTTTATTAAGACTTTACTATCATCAGTTACAGAACTTGAAAAAGCTAAATTTAAATCTCTTTGTTTAATACCTAAAATAAGTCTATCCCAAAAGTTTAATGTAAGACCTGCATCACCTTCATAACTTGTTTCATATTCTTCTGTTCCATCTGCATAGTCAAATTCTTTCTTATTTGTAGTACCAGTTACCACAGTAGTATTTGTTTCCATTCCATAATAAATTTGTGGTGTTGAGATATGTATTTTTTCATCTTTTCCTTGAATATCGTTTTGAATATATTTTATTTCTCCTTCATCAGTAGTTTCAACAGCAGAGGTAAATATTAATCCATATCCATGTGTATATTCATAAGTTTTGCTATTATATGTTCTTCTGTTGCTTATTATTTCTCTTGGAGAAACATATAATAGTTGTCTTTTTCCATCTATTTTATAATTTGCAAGTTTAACTGTGCTGTATGTATAATATCCTGAACCAGACTGATTTTCTATCAAAGTATCTAAAATAGTTTGTTTATCTATTATTACTGTATTATTTATAACATTTTGATTCTTTTGAGCTTCATCTACAGTTATAGTTCCTGTATAATCAATACTTTGAGTATCATAATCTATTCCATAAGCTCTTTTAGTCGCTGCTATATTAGCTTCTATAAAAGTTTTTTCTCTATCAAATTCATTTGGATTAACATATATTAAATCTACTCCAAGCATAACAACAAATAGAATAACTAAATATATGGGTACTACCGCTAAGTTTCTTAAAATTTTTTCCTGTTTTCCCTTTTTAAAGCTCCTTACAGCTCTAAATATTGATATAAGTAGTATTATAGCAAGTATATTATATCCCCAATATTTTATTGTACTATCAATAAATCCTGCACCAGCAAGTTTTATATTATTATCTGTTGTTAAGAAATTATCAAACACAACATCCATTGAACAAACTAATATATATAAAGCAAGCCCTAATGCAATAGCTCTTATACTTCTATATATAGTTTTTATTGCAATGTTTTCTTTTAACGTATCTCTATCAATTGCATCAAAATATTTGTTAAAAACAATTATGTAATATCCAACTGTATATAATATTACAGCAACAAAAATACATATAAAATACATCAAAATCATTTTTAACAGAGGTTCTATATACATAAAAAATGATATATCTAACTTAAAAATTGGATCTGTTTGTTCAAAACTTGTATTACTTATGCAAAGTATTATATTAGGTGTAAACATTTTACTTATAAAAAAACTTTCTATAAGAGAAAATACAATTGCAATAGATTTATTAGGTAATTTTGGCATTTGCTTTTTTTCTTGGTCAAAAAATACCTTCAAACCTTTTTTTATTTTTCTACCTGTTAAATACATAACTAAATATATGAGAACAAAATTTACTCCCATTACTATATATTGGTATGTTTGTTTAGTTAAAAAAGTATGTACAAAATTTTCTCCTAATTCTTTATATTCAAGATAGCTTCCTCTAAAATTTATATATATTATTATCCCAAAGACTATTAAGAATAATATTACTAAAATTCTTCGAAGTGTAAATAACTTTTTCTTTTCCAAATTTTAATTCCTCTTTTCCTTTAAACTTTTCTAACGTTTAGTATTATACCACACTTTTCTTCAAAAGACAAATTTTACAAAAAGGATAAAAAAAGATTTAAATTTAAAAGTAATAATAAATTTGTGCAGATGATATCTGCACTTTTTATATTAAGCCACTTTTATTCCTGTATCTATAACTTCTTTTACAAAAGAATTTGAAACTTTTTCATAATCTTCTGTTGTTATTGGATGCGGCTCTATTCTAGCATCTATGTCCCAAGTCATTCCCATTAAAACTGCCATACAATCATAAATATCTTCAAAATCATCTGAAATAACTGCAATATCAATGTCGCTATCTTCGGTTTCTGTTCCTTTTGCATAAGAGCCAAATAATATAATTGCTGTAACATTATATTGTTTTTTAATTTCTTCTATAAATTTATTTATACTATCTAAAATATCTTTATTTATTGTTCTTTCAACCATTTTCGTACCTCCTCAAATATAAATGTATTTATAGTTTGTATCTTTTCTCTTATTTCTGTTGGTACTTCTAAATTTGCTTTTTGAGAAAGCAATATTAAATTATGAATTTTAGGTGCTATTGGATTATCAGGATTATTTTTTGCATATAATCCCTTCAAAAGTTTCATAATTACTATCTGCACTTTCAAACCAATATTTAGTTAGATCTATACTATCCATATATTTTTTCTTCCTTTTTTATTTATGTTAATAAATATTAGGAAATCTAACCTTCTTATCAGATTTTGTCTTGTTTTGTAGATAATTTTTTATTTTTCTATCCATATTAAATTTCATCAACATATAATTCATCTACAACTGCTACAACTGTGTATTTCTTTAATTTTTGTA
>CAZUHD010000009.1:0-29616 GCA_964620415.1 uncultured Clostridium sp. | reverse complement strand
AAATTGTAGATGCAAGTAAAACTAGAGAAGATAGTGATTATGATGACGAATTTGTTGTTAAAGCAGAAGAAACACAAGCACAAATAGATACAGCAGAAGAATTAATTAACCTAGTGGAAAAATATTTAGAAACGAAATAACAAAGAAAAAAAGACATTGTAAGAAAAAACTTATAGTATCTTTTTTTGAATTTTGCATCTACTTATAAGCCTTAAGAAGATAGAAAAATATACATTAAAAGCCATTCGCATGAATGGCTTTTAATGATGCACCTAGGATTTTGTAAAATTATTATTGTAAACATAAAGCCCCAAAATTATCTTTGTATTTTAAAATAAGCTGTAAATAGTAACAAAAAGTTACAATAGAAAAATATAGAAAAATTCTCAAGAAAAACTAGTTGCTAAATTATAGTAAAAGTGATATACTACATTTGAATTTTTAAACAAGTTTTAAGAGAGGAATTTATGAGAAGAAAAACACGTACAAAGGTAAAAAAATATTTAATAATTACAGGTAGTGTAATTGGTATAATTTTACTAATAATTGGTGTTATCTTTCTAGTAAAATTAACCAAAAAACCTACTATTTCATACAGAGATGGATTAGTTGATAAAAATTATTTTTGTGAAATTACAATAGATATGAATACTAAAGAAGTAAAAAGAGATAATCAAAATACAACATTATCTGAGGAATTTGGAGTTACAGAAGAAAAGGAAAACCAACTTTTTGCTTCAGAAGAAGAAATGACTAATTTCCTATCAGATTCAGTATTTGATATAAAAGCAGAAAATGGTATTTTTACAATAAAAAATCCATATCAAACAAAATGTATCATTGTAAAAGCAAAAGAAATAAAAGAAACAACAGAAGGGGAAGAAGTAACTAGACTTTCAGATAATCTTTATCTTTTATCATTTTTCTCAGAAAAAATGACAAAAGTGATGTATGATTTTTATAAAGAAAAACCTTATATTGAAAAAATCTTTTATGATGATGTATTTATAGATAATCCACTTAGTGATATATCTCAAACAATGTATGGAGAAAACCAGGTAGATTTAGGTAATTATCACTCTTTAGGAACAATATCTATGGGACTAGATAAATATGCAGGGATTATAAATGAAAATGGGAATCCAAGTGACATAACTATTGCAACAATAGGATATGGGTTTAATAATCAAAATGAATTATTTAATGACAGAATAAGTGAGGATAGCTATAATTTTGTTTTAAATAATAAAGACTTGTCAGAAACTATACCTCAAGGCAGCAGAATAGCTGAAATTTTAGTTAATTCAACAACTTCTAATGTTAAACTTATGAATTTAGTCACAGTAAATAGTGAAGGATATATTTTATTATCAAATATTGTCAGAGCCCTATCTTATGCATTAGAAAAATCAGATGTAATTTGCTATGAGCTAATAAATACTGACTATGAAGCATTAGATATACTTTTAGAAGAGGCATTTAAAAAGAATGTACCAGTATGTGTGGTAACAGGTTCAGGAGATGAAAATTATCCAGCAAATCATCCAATGACGATAGCTACTTCTTCGGTAGATAGAGATTTTAATTTTTCTGATTATTCTGGACAAGGAGATTACATAGACTTTGCAGCATCAAGTACAGATGTAGAGGAAATATTTAATGTGAGTTCTGCGACTTTAAGGTGGTCTGGACCTGAATATTCAAATGCACATATAGTTAGTAGTATTGCACTAATAAAAAGTTATGCAAAAGATGCTACCATACTTGAAATATATAATTTCATGCGTAATTATTGTAGAGATCTAGGAGAAGAACGGAAAGGATGAACTTTATGGATATGGATGTCCAATTTTCACAGAAATAACAATTCAAGATATAGATAAACAAAAACCAGAATTTACTAAAGTAGAATATGAAAATGAAACTTGGGAAGTAGTAAAACAACTTAAATTTGGAGCTAAAGATAATATTAGAATAAAGTCATGGGCAGTAACTAAAAACCAAGAAGGACCGCAAGAAGAAGAATGGATTAATTTAGAGGAAGTAGTTCCGAATATAGAAATAACTCATGAAATAAATGAAAATAGTAAATATTATATTTGGATAAAAGATGCAGCAGACAATACAGAAGTTAATGAAATACAAATGGATAAAGTGGATAATACACCGCCTGAAATTGCTTATACAATAGACAAATCTACTTTATCTCAAGGAATGGTTACAATAAATGTTACGGCAGAGGATACTGGATCAGGATTGCATGATAGTCCATTTAGCTGGGATCAAACAACATGGTCTGCAGAAAATGCTACAAGACAAGTTAAGCAAAATGGTAGATATAAAGTCTATGCAGAGGATAATTTAGGTAATATATCAGAACTAGAAATACTTGTAGACTGTTTCCCACAAGAAGGTGTAGCAAATATAGGCGAAGGAAATATTATTTCTTCAATTAATGTTTCAGCTGATTGGAGCGATAATATAAATAATAATGTTGAAATTACTCTAAATAAAGAATTAGATATTACAGCATGGCAAATAACAATATTTAATGAACCACCAAATAATTATATTGAAGTTGCACAGCATAATGAACAAAATAATAATCCAAGTGATAATAACAATAACAATAATAATAACAACAACAATAATAATAATAATAATAATAACAATAATACAAATAATAATACTGTAAATGGAAACTCAACTAATAATAGCACAGGTGGAAATAATACTAACAGAGTACCAAATGAAAATACAAGCATACCAAACAATGTAGTTGTAAATATTATTAGTTTAAATAAAATATATAAATATATGTCACCTCTTCGTATTGCAGAGGTAAGGCAAACACCTATTATTATAAATATGCCATTACAAACAGATACAACATATTATTTATGGGTAAAAGATAGCTTAGGAAATGTAACATGTCAAACATTTACTATTTCAAAAGCAATAATATAGGTTTAGAAAGGAGACAAAATGGATTTTATTGAAAGTGTAAAGAAAAGAGCGAAAGAAGAAATTAAGACAATTGTTTTACCTGAGAGTGAAGATTTAAGAGTTTTAAAAGGGGCAGAGCAAGTACTAAATGAGGGCTATGCTAAGATTATTTTAGTAGGAAATGAAGAAAAAATTAATAAAATAGCAGAAGAAAATAAGATAGATATAACAAAGGCAAAAATTGTTAATCCTTTGACTTCAGATAAAAGAGATGAATATATAGAGCTTTTATATGAACTTAGGAAAGCTAAAGGGCTAACAAAATATGAAGCAGATAAATTATTAAACAATCCAGTATATTTTGGAATGATGATGTTAAAAGATGAAAATACAGAAGCTGATGGATTGGTGTCAGGAGCTATACATTCAACTGCTGATACGTTAAGACCTGCACTTCAAATTATAAAAACAGCACCAGATAGCAAACTTGTTTCAGCATTTTTCATAATGTGTGTTCCAGATTGTAGTTATGGTGAAAATGGTGTATTTATATTTGGAGATTGTGGATTAAACCCTAATCCAACGGCTGATGAACTTTCAGAAATTGCAATTTCATCTAGTGAAAGTTTTAAAGCTCTTGTTCAGAAAGAACCAAAGGTTGCAATGCTTTCATATTCTAGTAAAGGTAGTGCAACATCTGATCTTACAAAGAAAGTTATAGATGCAACTAATATTGCTAAAGAAAAAAGAAAAGATATATTATTAGATGGGGAACTACAATTAGATAGTGCAATTGTACCTGAAATTGCTAAATCTAAAGTAAAAGATAGCCATGTTGCAGGGAAAGCAAATGTATTAATATTCCCAGATTTAGATGCAGGAAACATAGGATATAAATTAGTTCAAAGATTAGCAAAAGCAGAGGCTTATGGTCCACTTTGCCAGGGTCTTGCTAAACCAGTAAACGATCTATCTCGTGGATGTTCAGCAAGTGATATAGCAGGAGTTGTAGCAATAACAGCTATTCAAGCAAGAAAATAATATTATAAGAAAAATAGGGAGGAAATTTAATGAAAATATTAGTATTAAATTCAGGTAGTTCATCATTAAAATATCAAGTAATAGATATGGAAACAGAAGAAACTTTAGCATCAGGCAATTATGAAAGAATAGGAATGGAAAAATCTTTTTTAACACATAAAGTTAATGGACAAAAAATGAAATTAGAACATACTGCAGAAGATCATGCAGAAGCGTTAGAATTTGTTATGGAACAGTTATTAAATAAAGATTATGGGGTAATAAAATCTTTAGATGAAATAGATAGTATAGGACATAGAATAGTACATGGTGGAGAAAAATTTAAAGAGCCAGTAATTGTTACTGATGATGTAATAGAAGAAATTAGAGAGTGCAGCAGTTTAGCACCACTTCATAACCCAGCAGCTGTTTTAGGAATAGAAGCATGTAAAAAAGTTATGAAAGGTAAACCGATGGTTGCAGTATTTGATACAGCTTTCCATCAAACATTGCCTGAAGAAAGATATTTATATCCTATTCCTTATGAATATTACGAAAAGTATGGAGTAAGAAAATATGGATTCCATGGTACATCTCATAAATACGTATCAAGCAGAGTTGCAGAAGTTATAGGAAAACCAATAGAAGATTTAAAAATAATAAGTTGTCATATAGGACAAGGAGCAAGTATTTGTGCTATTCAAAATGGAAAATCTGTAGAAACAAGCATGGGATTAACTCCAGTTGCTGGAATCCCAATGGGTTCAAGATCAGGAGATTTAGATCCATCTGTAGTTACATTTATACAAAAAAAGGAAAATTTGTCGCCTGAAGAAATGGATACTATATTAAATAAAAAGTCAGGATTATTTGGAATATCTGGTATATCTGCTGATAACAGAGATATAGAAGGAGCAGTAGCAGAAGGAAATAAAAGAGCAAAACTTGCTTTGGATAATTATCATTACTTAATTGCATGTTATATTGCAAGATGTGCAGTAGCTATGAATGGAGTAGATGTAATTGTATTTACAGCAGGGGTTGGAGAAAGAGGAAAAGACTCAAGAATAGAAATTTGTAAAAAACTAGAATTTCTAGGTGTAAAATTAGATGAAAAATTAAATCAAGAGGCTTTTGGTATAGAATCAAAAATATCTGCTGATGATTCAAAAGTAGGAGTTTATGTTATTCCAACAAACGAAGAATTAATGATAGCTAGAGAAACTGCAAAATTAGTAAGTAAATAGAAAGGATTTTTTATAATGAAAATATTAGTATTAAACTGTGGTAGTTCATCACTAAAATATCAATTAATTAATATGGAACGAGAAGAAGTAATGGCATCTGGAAAATATGAGAGAATAGGTGAAAAGGAAGCTTTTATAACACATAAAGTTGAATCTTTAGGAAAAAAAGTAACAATTAATCATTCAGCATTTGATCATGCAGAAGCTATTGACTTTTCATTAAAACAATTAATAAATCCAGAATATAAGGTTATTGATTCCTTAGATGAAATTTCTGCGATAGGACATAGAATAGTACATGGTGGAGAAAAATTTAAAGAACCAGTAATTGTTACTGATGAAGTAATAGAAGAAATTAGAGAGTGCAGTAATTTAGCACCACTACATAACCCAGCAGCTATTTTAGGAATAGAAGCATGTAAAAAAGTTATGAAAGGTAAGCTAATGGTTACAGTATTTGATACGGCTTTCCATCAGACTCTACCTAAGGAAAGGTATTTATATCCTATATCTTATGAATATTATGAAAAATATGGAATAAGAAAATATGGATTTCATGGTACATCTCATAAATATGTATCAGAAAAATTAGCAGAAATAGAAAATAAAGATGTTAAAGATCTTAAAATAATTTCATGTCATTTAGGACAAGGTTCAAGTATTTGTGCAATTAAAAATGGAAAATCAGTTGATACAAGTATGGGCTTAACACCACTTGGAGGTATTCCTATGGTAACAAGATCAGGAGATTTAGATCCATCTGTTGTTACATTTTTAATGGATAAAGAACATATTGTTCCTAGAGATTTTGAAAATATTTTAAATAAGAATTCAGGATTATCAGCAATGGCGAAAATGGCTCCAGATTTTAGAGAAATTGAGCTTGCATCTTCTGAAAACGAAATGGCAAAAATTGCTGTTGAAGAATTTAATTATTCAATAGCGGGATTTATTGCAAAATATATGGTTGCATTAGATGGGGCAGATTATATAATTTTTACAGGAGGAATAGGAGAAAACCAAATAAATATACGTAAGGGCATTTGCGATAAATTAAGAACTTTTGGTGTAGAAATTGATGCTGAGAAAAATAATACTAGGGGAAAAGAAATTTTAATCTCAAAACCAGAATCAAAAATTAAGGTTTATGTAATTCCTACTAATGAAGAACTTATGATAGCAAAAGAAACTGAAAAATTAGTGAAATAAGTACAATAAATTGGGTTAATTAATATAATTATAAGGGTGATGAAATTGAATAACAATGATTTAGCACAAACTAAGCTAAAAAAATATAATCAAGAACATATATTAGAACAAATTGAAAATATGGGAAAAATACAAAAAGAACAGATTTTAAATAAAATTTCAGTAATTGATTTTGATGAGTTAGATAAATTATATAAATCAACTAAAAATACTTCTCCTGCTCAAGACATAAAAATAACACCAATAGATTATATTGATAAAGCTAAAATATCTAAGGAAGATAAAGAAAAATATTGTGATATAGGAAAAAAAATAATACAGAATGACGAATATGCAGTAGTAACAATGGCTGGAGGACAGGGAACAAGACTTGGGTTTAATAAGCCAAAAGGTGCTTTTAAATTAGATATTGGTGAAAATGGAAAATATATATTTGAATTATTAACAGAAACTTTGTTAAAGTCTAAAACTTTATATGGAGTATGTCCATATTGGTATATAATGACAAGCAATCAAAATAATGCTCAAACAGTAGAATTTTTTGAAGAACATAATTACTTTGGATATGATAGACAAAAAGTAAAATTCTTTAAACAGGGGGAGCTTCCTCTACTTACTGAGGATGGCAAACTAGTTATTGAAAATGATGATATAAAAATGGGAGCTAATGGAAATGGAGGAGTATATCAATCTTTAGTAAAAGAGAAAATGATTGATGATATGAAATCTAAAAATATAAAATGGGTTTATATTTGTGGAGTAGATAATATCATGGTAAAACCTATTGATCCATTATTTATAGGCTTAACCATAAATAAAAATATGCCTGTTGGAGCAAAATCTATTGATAAAGCTTATCCAGAAGAAAAAATAGGAGTTTTCTGTAGAAAAGATGGAAAGCCTGGGGTTGTAGAGTATACAGAACTTTCTGAAGAAATGAGATATAAATGTGATTCTGATGGAGAACTTATATATAAAGAAGGTACTTTTGTTAGCTTTTTATTTAGATTAGATTCAATAGAAAAAGTAGCTAAACAAAATTTAGAATATCATCTAGCTAAAAAAAATGGATTATATAAGTTCGAAACCTTTACTTTTGATGCATTTAAATATTTTGATGATATGCTTATTATGAGGGTAGAAAGAGATGAGGAGTTTGCACCAATAAAAAATAAAGAAGGTGTAGATAGCCCGCAGTCTGCAAAAGAGATTTATGAAAGGAATTTATTAAAAAATGGAGCAAATTAAGGTACAAAATCTTCTCAATTTAGATGAAACAATAGCAAAAAAAATATTCCAAGATGTAATTTATCCCTGGGAAGTTTTAACTAAAATTGGTGATTTTATAATTAATTTGGGAAATTCTTTAGATAAAGACTTGTTTGAAAAAAAGGATAATAATGTATGGATTCATAAATCTTGTAAGATTGCAAAATCAGTTTCCATTACAGGACCATGTATTATAGATGAGGGAGCAGAGCTTAGACATTCAGCATTTATTAGAGGAAATGTTATAATTGGCAAAAATACAGTAGTTGGAAATTCAACTGAACTTAAAAATGTTATATTATTTAATAATGTTCAAGTTCCACACTATAATTATGTAGGAGATTCTATTTTAGGATATAAATCACACATGGGAGCAAGTACTATTACTTCAAATGTGAAGTCTGATAAAACATTGGTAAAAGTAAAGTGTGATGGGAAAGAATTAGATACAGGGCTAAAGAAATTTGGTGCAATTATTGGAGATAATGTGGAAGTAGGATGTGGAAGTGTCTTAAATCCAGGTACAATTATTGGAAGAAATACAAATATTTATCCTCTTTCTTCTGTAAGAGGAGTGATTAATGAAAATAGTATCTATAAGAATCAAAATGAAATTGTAAATAAAATATAATTTAGATGAGAAATATAATAGATAAGAAATTTCTATTATATTTCTTATTTCTTTTTTGATATTTTCCAAATATTACATAAAGAAAATATTTTAAGTTTGTCTATAGACAATAGCATCTTTTAGTGATAAAATACTTGTGATTAAGAAAAAGGAGGATTAAAAAATGGTTGAAGATAACCAAATTAAAGCGCAGGTATCGCCATTCGCAATTAGGAAAGGCGAAATAAAAACATTTGATGGTCAGGATGGATATGTATCTATGAATCAAATTATACAAAAAATAAATTTAGGACATATTACTGACATTCATTTTGCTATTTTATATTTAGTAAATGAATTTGAATTTATCACATCAAGACAATTAATGCAGATGTTAAAAATAAAGGGATATGATATAGGTTCTCAGGATAAACTAAACAATAAATTAGATAGTTTAGTTAAATCTAAAATATTAACGAGATATTATTTTACATCTGATGAAGGAAAAGGAATTTATAGAGTATATTGTTTAGAAAAGATGGGAAAATATTTACTTGATACTAGAGATGATGTAGAATGTAAATGGCAACCATCTGATAATACAAAACCCGTTTCAATGATGAAAAAACGTTTAGCAGGAAACCAAACAATAATTGCTTATTTAAATAAAGTAAAGGTTTTTGATTCTTATACTGTTAAAAAATCTATTAAAGCAAAAACATTAGGAAAAACATTTAAACCAACAGGTGGAGTAATTACTTTAACAAAATCTAATAAATCAATACAATTTTTATTTGAAGTAATAAGAAGAGAAGATAACTGGAAAGAAAAATTAGTTGATAAGATGAAATACTATAAAGACTTTTATGATAATTTTGTACCTATGGATTCTGATTTTAAATCTTTGCCTCAATTGATTATTGTTTGTGAAGACGATAAACATATGGCAGAAGTATTTAGAGAAATAGTTACACATAATATCGAAATAAATAGAATAAATCTACTTTACACGACAGATTTGAAACAAAATGAGGAAAGTTTAAGTGGAAGCTTAACAGAATTTATATTAGATGAAAAAACAAATAAATATAAAGCACACAATGTAGAATTAAAATTATTAAATTAAAATATTTTTACATGAGTGGGAGGATAAATTATGATAGCACTTGGTAGTGACCATGGAGGATTTGAATTAAAAGAAGAGATAAAAAAATACCTAGATGAAATTGGAGTACAATATAAAGATGTAGGGACATATTCTTCTCAAAGAACAGATTATCCAATTTATGCAAAAGCAGTTGCAGAGTCAATTGTAAAGAAAGAATGTGACAAAGGTATTTTAATTTGCAGATCAGGAAACGGTATGGTAATTGTAGCAAATAAATTTAAAGGAATAAGAGCAGGACTTGTAGTAAATGAAGAAGCTGCAAAATTAGCTAAATCTGATGATAATGTAAATGTAATTGCAATACCTGGAGATGTGGTATCTAAAGAAGAATGTATAAAAATAATTAGAATGTGGATTGCAACTGAATTTAAAGGTGGAAAATATCAAGAAAGAATAAAAATGATAGATGAAATTGAAAAAGAAAATATGAAATAATATGGGGGTTTAAGCTATGTGGGGTAATATAGCAATAGCATTTTTATTAGCTTTTATAGTATCACTTATGGTAACACCATATTCTATAAAATTGGCAGAAAAAATAGGAGCAATGGATATTCCAAAAGATGAAAGACGTATGAGGAAAAAGACACTTCCTAAATTAGGAGGAATTGCTGTAATTGCTGGATTTGCAATATCTAGTATATATTTACTGGCAGTTATGCATATAGAAGGAAGCATAAATTTATTTGATTCAAACATGTACTTTAAAAAATTAGTTGGAATTGGAATTGGTGCTTTAATAATTACAATAACAGGAATAATTGATGATACTAAAACACTAAAACCTTGGCAAAAATTGTTAGGTCAGCTACTTGCAGCTATAGTAACAGTTGCATTTGGGACAACTATTAGTAATATAGAAATACCATATTTTACTAATTTAGGATTGTCAAATGAAATTTCAGCAATTGTAACTATTATATGGATAGTTGGAATTACAAATGCTATAAATTTAATAGATGGATTAGATGGATTATCTTCAGGAATAGCATTGATTTCATGTATATCACTTCTTATAATATTTGCATTAAATGATTCTCCAATGATAGCTATACTTTTAATTACATCACTAATAGGAGCATTAGTTGGATTTTTACCATTTAACTTTGCACCAGCAAAAACTTTTATAGGAGACACAGGATCAAACTTTTTAGGATATATACTTTCAGTCGTTTCAATTTTAGGAGTAGCAAAAACATATACAGCAGTAGTTATTGCATTACCAATATTGGTATTGGGACTACCGATTTTTGATGTCCTTTGGGCTATAGTTAGAAGATTAATAAAAGGAAAATCAATAAAAGCAATATTTGTTGCAGATAAAGGGCATATACATCACAGATTAATAGCAAAAGGATTTTCCCAAAAACAAGCAGTATTGATATTATATGTTATATCTGCGGCTTTAGGATTATTTGCTATAATATTATTAGATAGTGGAATATGGAAGGCTTTATCATTTTTACTTATGGTTGTAGCAGCATTATTTTTAGGGTATAGAAATTTTTTAAGTGAGAAAAATGTTGCAGGTACAAAATATGAATGTGTAGTTTGTAAATATATTTATGATCCTAAAACAGGAAATGAAAAAGCAGGAGTATCACCTGGAACTGAATTTAATGATTTACCAGAAGACTGGGTATGCCCAGTTTGTGGTGAAAGCAAAGATGTTTTCACCATACACAAATAATAGAAAAATATAAATTCTAATTAAAGAAGATTGTAAAATTCTTTAGTTAGAATTTTTTTTCAAAAAAAAGAGATAATATTTATATGAAAGATTTTTGGAAAAAAATAATAATAGGATTAACTGCTGGAATTATATCAGGTTTATTTTCAACAGGAGGAGGATTGATTTTAGTTCCAGCTTTTTTATATTTGTTAAAATTAGATTCAGTTGAATCAAGAGCAACTTCAATTCTATGTATATTGCCAATGGTAATTACAAGTAGCTTTTTTTATGCAAAAGCAAATTATATAGATTGGAAAATAGGAATATATTGTGCAATCGGTGGAGTAATAGGTGGATTTATTGGTTCTAAAATTCTTCCAAAAATTTCAAATTTTATATTAAAATTAACATTTGCTGTATTTTTATTTTATGTAGCAATTCATTTTCTTAAATAGAAATGGAGGAACTTATGAAAGAAATCTTATTTGGTGTAATATCTGGTTTTATAAGTAGTATGGGAATGCGGTCGGACGGAACAGTTTTAATATATTTATTAACATTATTTTCAGGAATAGAACAGCATTTAGCCCAAGGAACAAATCTAGTATTTTTTGTTCCTACTTGTATCACCGCAATAGTTATTAATTTAAAAAATAGAAATATAAATTTTAAAGTCGCAATTCCGATAATTATAACAGGTATTATTGGAGCAATAATAGGAGCAAAAATTTCAATAAATTTGCCTATAACCGTATTAAAAAAATGCTTCGGAGTATTTTTAATTATAATTGCTTTTCATGAAATATATTCTTTAAAAAAAGAGTATATAAATAACAAAAAAACAAATAATAAAAATATAGAAAATAAAAAACAGGAGGAATGAAAATATGAAATTTGTGAAGGGAATAATGGTAGGCACAATTGTTTCAGCAGGTGCATTTTTAATGTATAATGGAATTGCGAGCAAAGATAGAAAAAAACTTGTAAAAAAAGGTAAAAAGTTTTTAAAGGATATGGGAATGTAAGTGTTTAGGTAACTAATTAGATTAATAGTTAGTTACCGTTTTTCTTTTAAATGCCAAATTCAGAAGTAAACTACCGCAAAAATAGGAAATAAACTACCACAAAAGTAGGAAGTGAAATACCACAAAAACTTGAAATGAATATAAAAATAATATATAATATAAACAGGAGGAAATTTTATGAAATATATAAAAAGGATTATTGATGAGGAAATTAAAGAAAAATTATCTATGATTGGAGCTGTATGTGTAAAAGGTCCTAAGTGGTGTGGAAAAACCACAAGTTGTAGCCAAGTAGCAAAAAGTATTTTAGAAATGCAGAACCCAGATTTACAAGAAAATTATATAGAATTAGCCAATACAAGACCATCATTGCTTTTAGAGGGAGATAAACCAAGGCTTATAGATGAATGGCAATTAGCTCCTAAAATTTGGAATGCTGTCAGATATTCGGTAGACAAAATAGGACTTCCAGGACAATATATTCTAACTGGATCGGCGACACCTAAAGAAGATGATACATTACATAGTGGAGTGGGCAGATTTGCTTTTATAACTATGAAACCAATGACTTTATTTGAGAGTGGGGACTCAAATGGAAAAATTTCATTATGTGATATATTAAATGGAAACAGAGATATAGATGGGATAAAAACGGATTTAACTTATGAAAAAATAGCTTATGTATTATGTAGGGGAGGATGGCCAAGCTCTCTAAATTTACCTGAAAAACAAGCTTTAGAAATACCAAAAAGCTATATAGAAGTATTATGTACATCAGATATTTCTAAAGTTGATGGAATAAAAAGAAATCCAGATTTAGCAAAAACAATTTTAAGATCATATGCAAGGCAAATTTCAACAATTGATTCTAATCAGTCATTAATTGAGGATATAAAAG
Source organism: uncultured Clostridium sp. (assembly GCA_964620415.1). Lineage (GTDB taxonomy): Bacteria > Bacillota > Clostridia > TANB77 > CAG-508 > CAG-269. The sequence continues at coordinate 16,552 of CAZUHD010000009.1, read as the reverse complement.
CTAATTATTCTGATATTAGTGATAAAACCATTATGAATTACCTACAAGTGTTTAAAAAATTATATATTATAGAGGAGATTGAAGCATGGAATCCTAACATAAGAAGCAAAACAGCTATAAGAACATCAAGTAAGAAAAGTATGGTTGATCCTTCATTAGCTGTAGCAGCATTAGGTTCATCACCTAAAGAAATAATGCTTGATATAAGAACTTATGGTTTATTATTTGAAAATTTAGTAAATAGGGATTTAGGTGTATATGTTAATTCATTAGGGGGAACTCTTAAACATTACAGGGATAGATATAATTTAGAGTGCGATAATGTTATAAAATTAAATGATGGAAGATATGCTCTAGTAGAAACCAAATTAGGAGGAACACGAATTAAAGAAGCGGAAGAACATTTACTAATGCTAAAAAATTTAATATCAGTAAAACAGCCTAAAATAGGAAGCCCTGAATTTATGATGATAATAACTGGGACTGATATGGCATATACAACCGAAAATGGTGTCTTAGTAGTACCTATAGGGTGCCTAAAGAATTAGATTATTTTTACAAACTAAAAGTAGAAAATATAAAGGAGTTGAGAAAATGGTTGAAAGAACTGTTGATAAGGAAGTAATGGATATTGTAAATAAATATGTTAAAGTAGTTTTAGCACATTATAAGGTTAAATCTATTATTTTATTTGGTTCATATGCTAAAGGGACAAATCATGAAGATAGTGATATAGATATTGCTATTATTACTGATGATTTAAAATGTAAAGATGTTTTTGATGAACAATTAAATTTAAAGAAACTACGAAGAGATATTGATTATCGTATAGAGCCACATTTAATTAAAGTAGCTGATTATGACAATGTAGAAACACCTTTTGTAGCAGAAGTGATTAATACAGGGATAAAAGTGGCATAATAATATTATTAGAGCTAGTATAAAAAAGTAAATCTAGCAATTAAGGTGGAACTAAAAAAAGGATTAGGGGGGCAAACTCTAATCCTTTTGAAATAGTAATTTCTAGCTAACTAATAAAAAATATATAACAGTTGGAAGAATAATTTTTTTAAGTCTTCTTGTTCAAAATTTAAAAATCTGTATAATCTGTTTGGTATTATTTTAACTCCTTATAAGTATTGAAAACACTTATATTGCAGGCATTGAAAATTTTATTTCTGAATTTTACGAGGAAAAATAGAATTCTTGAAAATTAGAAATAAATATAGTAAAATTTTTATAAAAGTGTTATAATATAAGCATATCGAAAGGAGAAAATAAAATTATGAACAATATAGATATAATGAATTATTGGATAGAAAGTTCTAATGAAGATTATAAAGTAATGAATATATTATATAAAAATAATAAAAATAGTTATTGCTTGTTTTTTGGTCATTTAGTAATAGAAAAATTGTTAAAAGCTCTTTATGCAAAAAACAATAAAAATGTACCTTATGCACCCAAAACACATGATTTATTGTATTTAGCAGAAAAAATGAATATAGAATTAACAGAAAAACAGGCAAATGATTTAGTTGAAATAACAAAATATAATCTAAGTACAAGATATGATGATTATAAAAGAGAATTTTACAATAAATGTACAGATGAATATACAGAAAAGCAAATAAAGAAAATTGAAGGAGTAAAAGTATGGTTAGAAACAATGATAAAGTAAAAATAAACAAAGAAATAGCTAACATAATAGATAAATATATTGCTATTGTAAAAGAGAATTATAACGTAGTAGCAATAATATTATTTGGATCTTACGCAAAAGGAACAGAACATGAAGATAGTGATATAGATATTGCAATAATTACAGATGATATAAAAACGGACAAATTTGATGAAGAAGTAAAACTAACCTTATTAAGAAGAAAAATTGATAATAGAATAGAACCACACATAATTAGAAGTGAAGATTACAAAAATGTAACTACACCTTTTATACAAGAAGTAATTGATACAGGGATAAAAGTGGCATAATAATATTATTAGAGCTAGTATAAAAAAGTAAATCTAGCAATTAAGGTGGAACTAAAAAAAGGATTAGGGGGGCAAACTCTAATCCTTTTGAAATAGTAATTTCTAGCTAACTAATAAAAAATATATAACAGTTGGAAGAATAATTTTTTTAAGTCTTCTTGTTCAAAATTTAAAAATCTGTATAATCTGTTTGGTATTATTTTAACTCCTTATAAGTATTGAAAACACTTATATTGCAGGCATTGAAAATTTTATTTCTGAATTTTCCCTAGAAATCCAGGGAAAACACTTGACTTTAACATAATTTTATGATAAAATTTTATACATTGTAAATTGTTTAAATATTTTTAATCAAAGAGATAATTTTAAAATAGAGAAAAAGAGGAATTAAATTAATAAAAGAACGGATTTTTCTAATTGGGAGCAGGCAATTAAAAAATTCGTTATTTATTTGATTAAAACTTTTATTAAGTTTAAGAGGGACTTTTTCTTGAAATTAATTATATTAATTCTGCTAAAAATTTTTTTAGGGGTGATTTTTTTTGGATTTAAAAGAAGTAAAATACGAAAAAACAGTAAGAAAAGACTTTTCAAAAGTAGGAGACTTTGTTGAAATACCAAACCTTATCAAAGTACAAAGAGATTCTTATGATTGGTTCGTAGAAGAAGGATTAGGTGAAGTATTAAGAGATATATCTCCTATAGAAGACTATTCAGGAAATTTGGTTCTAGAATTTTTCGATTATTATTTAGAGGACAAAACTAAATATACTGAGGAAGAAGCAAAAGAAAGAGATGCTACATATGCAACAAGATTACATGTAAAAGTACGTTTAATTAACCGTGAAACTGGAGAAATAAAAGAACAAGAAATCTATTTAGGTGATTTCCCTCTTATGACAGAAAGTGGTACTTTTATTATAAATGGAGCAGAAAGAGTTGTTGTAAGTCAATTAGTACGTTCACCAGGATGTTACTATGAATCAGTTTTTGACCAAAAAACAGGTAAAAGAAATTATACATCAACGGTTATGCCTTTAAGAGGAGCTTGGATTGAATATGAAACAGATAGTTCTGATATTTTTTATGTACGTGTAGATAGGACAAGAAAGCTACCTGTAACTACTCTTTTACGTTCATTAGGTTTAGAAACAGATGAACAAATAAAAGAGCTATTTGGAGATGAAACATTAATAAATACAACAATAAGTAAAGATACAATAAAAACTGCTGATGAAGCTATAATTGAAATTTACAAAAAATTAAGACCAGGAGAATTACCAACAGTTGAAGCTGCAAGAAACTTATTTAATGGTATGTTTTTTGATAATAGAAGATATGACTTAGCAAAAGTTGGACGTTATAAATTTAATCAAAAATTAAGCCTAGCTTCAAGAATTACAGGTCAAATTGCATTTGATGATATAATAAATAAAGAAACTGGAGAAGTTTTTGTAAGTGCTGGAGAAATCATAACAGAAGATGTTGCAGAAGAAATCCAAAATTCAGGAATTAATATAGTAGACATAAACCATAATGATAAAAAAATAAGAATTATAGGAAATGGAACAGTAAACATATATAAAGTTTTACCAGATGTAGATTTAAAGAAACTACATTTTAAAGAAAATGTAAACTATGCTGTTTTACAAAACATTTTAGAAAATACAGACAAAAAGAATTTAGAAAAAGTATTAAAAGAAAGATTTGATGAATTAGTTCCAAAACACATTACAACAGAAGATATAATAGCATCTATTAGTTATATGTTAAATGTATATGATGGCTTATTTGAAACAGATGATATAGACCATTTAGCAAATCGTAGAATAAGATGTGTTGGAGAATTATTACAAAACCAATTTAGAATAGGACTTGCAAGACTAGAAAGAGTTGTTAGAGAAAGAATGACAATTCAAGATTTAGATGTTGTAACACCACAAACATTAATAAATCCAAAACCAATAGCAGCAGCAATAAGAGAATTTTTTGGAAGTTCACAACTTTCACAATTTATGGATCAAACTAACCCTCTTTCAGAATTAACACATAAAAGAAGAATATCAGCATTAGGTCCTGGTGGACTTTCTCGTGAAAGAGCAGGATTTGAGGTTAGAGATGTTCACTATACTCACTATGGAAGATTATGTCCAATAGAATCTCCAGAAGGACCAAACATTGGATTAATATCAGCATTATCTTCATTTGCAAGTATAAATGAATACGGATTTATTGAAACACCATATAGAAAAATAGATCCTGTTACACATAAAGTAACAGATATTGTTGAAAATATGAGTGCTGATATGGAAGATAAATACTATATTGCTCAAGCTTCAGAACCTCTTGATGAAGATGGAAGATTTGTAAATGATAAAGTAAGAGTAAGACATAGAAATGAAATAGTAGAGGTTGAGAAAGACAAAGTTCAATATATTGATGTATCACCAAAACAATTAGTATCAATAGCAGCAGCAATGATACCATTTTTGGAACATGATGATGCAAAACGTGCATTAATGGGTGCAAACATGCAAAGACAAGCTGTTCCTTTAATGATTACCGAAAGCCCAATGGTAGGTACAGGCATAGAATACAGAGCAGCTAAAGATTCTGGTATTTTAGTTTTAGCAGAAGATAATGGTGTTGTAGAAAAAGTAACTTCTGATAGTATAACTATTTTGTATAAAGGTGGAAAAGAAGTTACACATAAATTACGTAAATTTAAGAGAACAAATGGTGGAACATGTATTAACCAAAAACCAATTGTAAAAAAAGGTGAAAAAGTAAAAAAAGGTGAAGTAATAGCTGATGGACCATCTACTAAAGATGGAGAAATGGCTCTTGGAAAAAATGTTTTAGTTGCATTTTCAACATGGGAAGGATACAACTATGAGGATGCTGTTACTTTAAGCGAAAGATTAGTTAAAGAAGATGTATTTACATCTATTCACATAGAAGAATATGAATGTGAATGTAGAGATACAAAATTAGGTGCAGAAGAAATAACGAGAGACATACCAAATATTGGTGATGATGGATTAAGAGATTTAGATGAAAATGGAATTATAAGAATTGGAGCTGAAGTAAGACCAGGAGATATTTTAGTTGGAAAAGTAACTCCTAAAGGAGAAACAGAACTTACTGCTGAGGAAAGATTATTAAGAGCTATATTTGGGGAAAAGGCAAGAGAGGTAAGAGATACATCTCTACGTGTACCACATGGGGAAGCAGGAACAATCGTTGATGTAAAGGTATTTACAAGAGAAAATTCTGATGAATTAGCACCAGGAGTACAACAAGTAATAAGATGTTATATAGCGACAAAAAGGAAAATTTCAGTTGGAGATAAAATGGCAGGACGTCATGGAAATAAAGGTGTAGTATCTAGAATATTACCAGTTGAAGATATGCCATTTATGCCAGATGGAACTCCAATAGACATTTTATTAAACCCATTAGGTGTACCTTCTCGTATGAACTTAGGACAGATACTAGAAGTACATTTAGGAATGATAGCAAGAGAACGTGGATGGAAAGTATCAACTCCAGTATTTGATGGAGCAAACCAGGAAGAAATAATGCAGTTACTTGAAGAAACAGGATTATCAAAAGATGGAAAATCAATACTATATGATGGAAGAACAGGAGAGCCATTTGATAAACCAGTAACAGTAGGAGTTCAATATATGCTTAAATTACACCATTTAGTAGATGATAAGATACATGCTCGTTCAACAGGACCATATTCATTAGTTACACAACAACCTCTAGGAGGAAAAGCACAATTTGGTGGACAACGTTTTGGAGAAATGGAGGTTTGGGCATTGGAAGCTTATGGAGCAGCATATACATTACAGGAAATGCTTACAGTTAAATCAGATGATGTAGTTGGTCGTGTTAAAACATATGAAGCTATAGTTAAAGGAGAAAACATTCCAGAGCCAGGAATTCCAGAGGGATTTAAAGTTCTTGTAAAAGAATTACAATCACTTGGATTAGATGTAAGGCTATATAATGATGATAAGGAACTTGAATTAAAAGAAAATATTGAAGATGCAATAGATTTTAACATGGATGAACAGAAAAAAATGGTCAGCGGAGAAAGTGATGATGTTTTATTAGACAATGAATTATCAGAATCTTATGTTGATGATGATGTAGATTCTTATGATACAATGCAAGATGATGAAGACTTTAATGATGAAGATGAAGTCGAAGATGATGAAGATAGTGATGAATTATTTGAATATATAGATGATGAAGATAATGAAAATATGATTTTTCAAGATGAAGATGATGATAATTTATAAAAACCTTAAAAATCTTAGGGTAGAAAGGGGCAAGCTGAAAATAAATGGAAGAATTAGAAACATTTAACAAGATAAAAATAGGTATTGCATCAGATGAAAAGATAAGAGAATGGTCAAAAGGTGAAGTAAAAAAACCAGAAACTATTAACTATAGAACCTTAAAGCCAGAAAGAGATGGCTTATTTTGTGAAAGAATATTTGGACCTACCAAAGACTGGGAATGTCATTGTGGTAAATATAAAAGAGTTAGATATAAAGGTGTTGTTTGTGATAGATGTGGAGTTGAAGTTACAAAGGCAAAAGTTAGACGTGAAAGAATGGGACATATTGAACTTGCAGCACCAGTAGCTCATATCTGGTATTTTAAAGGAATTCCAAGTAGGATTGCTTTAATGTTAGATATTTCGCCAAGAAATTTGGAAAGAATTGTTTATTTTGCTTTATATATTGTTACAGATAAAGGAACATCAGGACTAGAAAAATGTCAATGTTTAACAGAAAAAGAATATAATGAAGCAATTGAAAAATATGGAAAAGATTCTTTTAAAGCAGGCATGGGAGCAGAAGCTTTAAGGACTCTTCTTGAAGAAATAGATTTAGATAAACTATCTAAATCATTAAGAAAAGAATTACAAAATGCAAGTGAGCAAAAGAAGGCTAAAATTGTAAAAAGATTAGACACTGTTGAATCATTTAAAATATCAGGAAATAGACCTGAGTGGATGATAATGAATGTTATCCCTGTAATTCCACCAGATTTAAGACCAATGGTACAATTAGATGGTGGTAGATTTGCTACTTCTGATTTAAATGATTTATATAGACGTGTTATTAATAGAAATAACAGATTAAAAAGATTACTTGAACTAGAAGCACCAGAAATCATTGTAAGAAATGAAAAAAGAATGCTTCAAGAGTCAGTAGATGCACTTATTGATAATTCAAGACGTGGAAGACCTGTAACTGGAGCTGGAGGAAGAGCTTTAAAATCTCTTTCAGATATGCTAAAGGGAAAACAAGGCCGTTTTCGTCAAAATTTACTTGGAAAACGTGTTGACTATTCAGGACGTTCAGTTATAGTTGTTGGACCTGAACTTAAAATATATCAATGTGGTATTCCAAAGGAAATGGCAGTTGAACTATTTAAACCATTTGTAATGAAAGAATTAGTTGCAAGAGGTTTAGCACATAATATTAAAAATGCAAAACGTATGGTAGAAAGATTGAAACCAGAAGTATGGGGAATACTAGAGGATGTTATAAAAGACCATCCTGTTATGTTAAACCGTGCTCCTACACTTCATAGACTTGGTATACAAGCATTTGAACCTGTTTTAGTTGAAGGTAGAGCTATAAAGCTTCATCCACTTGTTTGTACAGCATTTAATGCAGACTTTGATGGAGATCAGATGGCAGTTCACTTACCATTATCACCAGAAGCACAAGCAGAAGCAAGATATTTAATGCTATCAACAAATAACTTACTTAAACCACAAGATGGTAAAACTGTTACAGTACCTACAATTGATATGGTTTTTGGTGGATATTACTTAACAATGATAGTTGAAGGAGAACCTGGAGAAGGAAAATGCTTTAAAGATCCAGAAGAAGCTATTATGGCTTATGAAAATCATGCAGTTGGTATGCATGCAAAAATAATTGTCAGAAGAACATTAAATATAGATGGAGAACTTCAATCTAAAAGAATTGAAACAACAGTGGGAAGAATTTTATATAATGAAGGAATTCCACAAGATTTAGGGTATATAAACAGACAAGATCCTGAGGAAAAGTTCCAATATGAAATTAATTTCCCTGTTGATAAAAAGAAATTAGGAGATATAATTGATAGATGTATAAATATACATGGATTATCAAAATCTGCTGAAGTTCTTGATAATGTAAAGGAAAAAGGATTTAAGTATTCTACAAAATCTGGATTAACATATTCTATGGAGGATGTTAAAGTTCCTGAAGAAAAGAAAGAAATTTTAGCAGAAGCTGAAGAAAAAATAGAAACAATTAGAAAACAATATAGAAGAGGTTTAATTACTGAAGATGAAAGATTTAAGGCAATTGTCGATATTTGGAATAATGCTACAGTAGAAGTAGGAAAAGCTTTGGAAAGGAACTTAGAACCATTAAACCCAATTAACTTAATGGTTCAATCAGGAGCTCGTGGTAACATAAACCAATTAAGACAATCAGCTGGTATGAGAGGACTTATGGCAGGAACAACTGGTAAAGTTATTGAAATACCAATTAAATCATGTTTCGCAGAAGGACTTGATACGCTAGAATATTTTATATCTTCACACCAAGCACGTAAAGGTCTATCTGATACAGCTTTAAGAACAGCTGACTCAGGATATTTAACAAGAAGATTAGTTGATGTTGCACAAGAAATTATAGTAAGAGAAGAAGACTGTGGTTCAAATGAAGGATTAATCGTATATGATATTAAAGATGGAAACCAATTAATTGAACCAATTCAAGAAAGATTAGTTGGAAGGTATCCTGTAAATGATATTATAGATCCAAATACTAAAGAAGTAATAGTTGATACAAACACTATGATTACAGAAGAATTAGCAGATAAGATTGCAAATGCTGGTATAGAAAAAGTTGAAGTTCGTTCAGTTTTAGGATGTCATTCTAAACATGGTGTTTGTCAAAAATGTTATGGAATGAGTTTAGCAAGACATAATAAAGTTGAAATAGGAGAAACTATAGGAATTGTTGCAGCACAATCAATAGGTGAGCCTGGTACACAACTTACAATGAACACAAAGCATGCAGGTGGTGCAATAGGTTCAGATATTACACAAGGTCTTCCTAGAGTTGAGGAGTTATTTGAAGCTCGTAAACCAAAGGGATTAGCAGTAATTACAGAAATTGCTGGAAAAGTAAAAGTAAAAGAAACAAAGAAGAAAAAAGAAGTTATTGTAACATCTAATGACGATTCTAGAACATATACAATTCCATTTGGACCTAAAATGAAAGTTAAAGATGGAGATATTGTTGAACCAGGAGATCCATTAATAGAGGGTTCTCTAAATCCATCAGATATTTTAGCAGTAAAAGGACCAGAGGGAGTATTTGAATACTTAACAACAGAAGTTCAAAAAGTTTATAGAAATCAAGGTGTTGATATAAATGATAAACATATTGAAGTAATTGCAAGGCAGATGCTTAAGAAAGTAAGAATAGAAGACAATGGTGATACAGATATGTTCCCAGGAACATTAGTAGATATGTATGAATTTGCAGATAAAAATGAGGAAATGGTAAAACAAGGCTTAAAACCTGCTAAAGGGAAACGTGTTTTACTTGGAATAACAAAAGCATCTCTTGCAACAGATAGTTTCTTGTCAGCCGCTTCATTCCAAGAAACTACAAGAGTACTAACAGAGGCAGCAATAAAAGGAAAAGAAGATAATCTTGTTGGATTAAAAGAAAATGTAATTATAGGTAAGTTAATTCCAGCAGGAACTGGTATGAAGAAATATCAAGACTTACAAATCAAAGTTAAACAAGATGAAGAACCAGAAGAAAAACAAGATGAAGAAACAGTATAAAAATGATAAAATGAACCTTATTTGTTAGACGAAAGTTTTACAATTAAGGTTCATTTTTTTATTACAAAAATATTACAGAAATATTAATTTTTTCATAATATTGTAATATTAATTGTAAAAAATGACAAATATGTTATAATTAAAATAAATTATTTTAATTATAGAAAAGAGGAAAAAAATATGAATAAAACACTTAAGAAGCTGCTTTTGGCATTTTTTATTTTTATGTTTGCATTTGCAACAATATCTTATGCTGAAGATGAGAACAATTTAAATTTACAAATTATAGAAAAATCAAGCAATTATAGAAAATGGGAAGACTTGCCAGAAGAAGAAAGAAGAAATACGATTGAACCTTTATATTTTAATCTAAATTTAGAGAGAAGTATAAAAAGATCAAGCTATAATCAATTATTAAAAGTAAATGCTTCATCTGGTATAGGAGAAAAATATGATTTAAGAGATGAATTAGAAAATAACATAAAAGTAAAAAATCAACAAAAGACTGGTTCATGTTGGGCTTTTTCATATACCTCAGCATTAGAAACAACACTTGCTAAAAGTAATGCTAATAATGTTGAATTTTCTCCAATGCATGTAGATTATAAAACAAGTGAAATGTTTAATAGAAAAGTTGGAGAGGGTGGAAATGCTTTGCTTGGATTAGCATATACTACAAGTGGTTATGGACCAATTTACGAGGAAGATTTACCATTTGATAGTGTATATGATGAGAGTAAGAATAGTGAAATGACATATTATTTATCAGATATTAAAGATGTAGATTTAGATAAAGTAACAAAAGCAAGAGTAAATGATGCAACAATCTTTCCAAGTATATATAAAGTACACTCTGATAATAAAGTTACATATATGCCAGATACAAGTTCAGGAACACAATATACTGATGAAGAAGTAAATGTAATAAGAAATTCTATAAAAGATCATATAGTAAACCACGGGGCTATTTCTGCCGTTGCATTTATGAGAATGGCAAGAACAGAAACAGGGGAAATTAAAGATTTAGATGGGTATTATGATAGTATTAATCATTCCTTCTATTGTGGAAATTCATCGGCAAGTCCAAATCATGCAATTACGATTGTAGGTTGGGATGACACATATTCTAAAGAGAATTTTACAAATAAACCGATACACGATGGTGCGTATATTGTATTAAATTCATATGGTACGGAATTTGGTGAAGATGGATATTGTTATGTTTCATATGATGATGCTCTAATTGAACAATTATTAATTGGAATAGATTCTATGGAATTATATGATGAAAATATATCAAATGTTCCTTATGATAATATTTACCAATATGACGAGTTAGGGATGTCTACGGCAATGTCTTCTACAAGTGATAATATATATGTAGCAAATGTATTTAATAGAGGAAATGCGAAAACAATTGAATATCTTTCAGAAGTTGGAATATATTTAATGGAAACAGAAGGTATTGAAATATATGTTGTTTCAGCAGATAATGGTTTACCTAATTCATCAGAAATAGGAAGTCCAGTTGCAACATATTCTGGGGAAAATGCATTAGATTCTGGATATCACGTCGTAAAATTATCTTCTCCAGTAAAGCTTACAGGAAAGAAATTTGCTATTATTGTAAAATATATAAAGCAAGGTGGAGCTTCTATACCTATAGAATGTAATTTATATTCTAGCGGATTAGCTAACGTGAGCAATTTTTGGGATAATGCGACATCTAATGCAGGAGAAAGCTATATATATACAGACCAATGGGTTGATATTTATAATTGTAAAATCACACCTACTATTACTTTAGTTAATACTAATTTTTGTATAAAGGCATTTACAAATAATTCTGATGAAGAGTATATAGCAGTAGACGGAGTTAAATTAAATGAAGAGGCTCATACAATAAATGTGGGCGAAGATTTTAATTTAGTTGCTACAATAACACCAGAAAATGCGACAAATAAGGATGTAATTTGGACTAGTTCAGATGAAACAATAGCAACTATTTCTGGAACAGGAATAATAAAGGCTTTAAAAGCAGGAACTACTACAATAACAGTTAAAACTCAAGATGGAGGCTTTACAGATACATGTACAATAACAGTAAATGCAAAACAAAATGATCCTTCTGGTGGAGGTTCAGGAGGAGGTACGGGAGGAGGCTCAGGAGGAACTCCTTCAGGCTCTGGTAATTCGGGTTCTAAAAAAGATCCTACAACGGCACATGGTAGTTTGCCATATACAGGCGGAACCGTAATTACAATTGCAGTAGTAATTGTTTTAGCAATAGGGATTGTTTTGTATAAAAAATACAAAAAACTTGATGATATAAAATAGGAGAAAAAAATGTATGAAAATTGGGGAATAAGTAAGGAAATAGAAGAACTAGCTAGAGAAACAGAAGAAGAGCTAAAGCCACAATTTGAAAAAATTCAAAAAATTTCAGAACTAAATAGCTTAAAAGTTTTAAAAGCAATGCAGGATAAAGGACTATCAAGTTCTCATTTTAATACTTCTACGGGATACGGAATTGATGAACCAGGAAGAAATAAAATTGAAGAAATCTTTGCTGATATTTTTAAGGCAGAAGCTAGTTTAGTTAGAAGCCAAATAATATCAGGAACACATGCTTTAGCTGTTACTTTATTTGGTTTGCTAAGACCTGGGGACACAATGCTAAGTATTACAGGTCTTCCTTATGATACTTTACAAACAGTAATTGGTATAGGAGATAATCCTAGTCCAAGTTCACTAAAATCATATAATATAAATTATGAACAAATAGATTTAAAAAAAGATGAATTTGACGATATGAAAATTGTAGATAGAGTTTCAAATGGAAATGTAAAATTAATAGAAATTCAAAGGTCAGTAGGTTATTCTACAAGAAAAAGCATACTAATAGAAAAAGTTGAAGATATAATACGTAAAATAAAACAAGTAAATAAAGACGTAATTATAATGGTAGATAATTGTTATTGCGAATTTGTATCAGAAAAAGAGCCGATTGAAGTAGGTGCAGATATTGCAGTTGGATCGCTAATAAAAAATTTGGGCTCTGGAATTGCAACAAGCGGAGCATATATTGTAGGAAAAAAAGAACTTATTGAACTTGTTGGTGAAAGATTAACAGGTATTGGAAAAGAAATAGGTCCATCATTAGGACAAAATACAAATTATTTAAAAGGATTATTTTTTGCACCATCTGTTGTAGCAAGTAGCTTAAAAACAGCAGTTTTTACAAGTAGAATTTTAGAAAAATTAGGCTATACTGTAACTCCTAAATATGACGAACCTAGAGCAGATATAGTACAAAGCATTATATTTAATGATAAAGATAAATTAATTAAATTCTGTCAGGGAATACAACTTGGTTCACCAGTAGATTCTTTTGTAACACCAGTTCCAAGTCAGATGGCTGGGTATGATAATGACATTATTATGGCAGGTCGGAACATTTGTAGATGGTGCAACCATTGAATTAAGTTCAGATGGTCCAATAAGAGAGCCTTATGTTGCTTATCTACAAGGAGGGCTTACTTTTGAATACGGAAAATTAGGCGTACTTAAAGCAATTGAATATATGAATAAATAAAAACAGGAGAGTTAGAATAATCTAACTCTTTTTAATTTATAGTAGTTGAAGTAGGACCTGTACCTACTACTGCTTCTTGTAGTGATCTCCATGTGTTACAGCCAACTATTCCATCTGCTGTAAGACCTACTTTACGTTGATAATTTCTAACAGCAACTTCAGTTTGACTACCAAAAATTCCATCAAGTCCTCCTGTAGGATAACCAAGAGTGTTTAAGTCATCTTGAGCAATTAATACATAATTACTAACACTACCTCTTTTAACTAAAGGAAAACCTCCAGAACTACAAGCGGGTGTACCAAAACGTTTATCAAAATGAACCCAAGTTGGAGTTTGAGATCTTGGCTCTACATATGACCAAATACCAGAAGAATTTGCACTATTCCAAAGAGCAAGTCTCCTACTGGAAGATAATGTTTGACCAACATCAAAAGCTGTACCTGCATAGTGTTGACTTTGATTACCATGACCTCCTTCATAAGATCTTCTAAAAGCGAACCCAACAGGTATAGAACTTCCATAAATATATCTTTGACTATTCCAAGATTGCATTGTTCTTTTAGTTGTCCATAAAATATTAGATTTGCTAGAACCTCTAAACTCTCTTACTCTTAAAGTTCCATTTGTATTGTATGGCATTGGCTCAGATTCGGCTCTGGTGTATGTTTCCATACGATCAGCATCATTATTAAAAACTAAAATTTTAGCCACAAAAAATCCTCCTCATGTTTTTTATTTATAATATGAGAAGATTTTATTGTTTGTTAATTTAATTTACAGTCTAATTTAAATTCTTTATTGTTTAGATAATTAAGTAACCCTGCATCTGTTTTAAATGTGAATTTTAATCTATAACTAATAAGTTTTTGATATTTGGCTTTGTATTTTTTATTAATTTCATTTATCCCATATTTTCCATCACCAATAATAGGAAGCCCAATATGAGCAAGATGAGCTCTTATTTGATGAGTTTTACCTGTTTTTATTTCAACATCTAAACATGATGTATTATCAGGATTTTTCTTAACTAAAGTATAGTATGTAATAATTTTAGAATATCCTTTTTTAAACTCATCTGAAATATAAACCTTAGATTTTTTGCTATCTTTAAAAAGATAGGCTTCCAATTTTTTTGTTTTAAATTTAGGTATTCCATAAACTAAAGCAAGATAATGTTTTTCAATTTCATGTTTTTTAAATTTATCAAGTAAAATATTTAAGGATAATTCATTTTTGGCAAATAAAATTAAACCAGCAGTATTTCTATCAAGCCTATGACAAGGCATTGGTAAAAATGGAGAATTGAAATATTTTTTATGTACTATATCAGTTAGACTATTTAGACCTGTAACTTCTATATTTACAGGCTTATTAATTAAAAGAATATTATCATCTTCATATATAATATCTAGTGCTACTTCTTTTTCTTTAAGCAATTCATCTGAAATATAAACTAAAATTTCATCATTTTCAAACACTGTTATATTCTCTGATATTCTTTTTCCATTTACTTTAATATCTTTTTTTCTAAGAGTTTTATAGAGTAGAGAATCAGAAAGATTAGGGATACTATCTTTTAAAAATTTATTTATTTTTTTATTATTATATTTTTTACTAACAATTAATTTTTCCATAAGAATAATTATAAAACAAAAACAAAAAAATATCAAACAGATTTTAGAAATTTGTATTGACTTTTGTCTTATAAACTGGTATAAAATTAACTATGAATAATATAGAAAAGAGGATTAACAATGGGATTTTTTGATAAATTAAAATCAGGATTAAGTAAAACTAAGGAATCTTTTGATTCAAAAATAAATGATGTATTTAGTAATTTTCGTAAAGTTGACGAAGACTTTTTAGAAGAATTAGAAGAAATTTTGATTATGTCTGATATGGGGGTTGAAACTTCTAGTAAAATTGTAGATAATTTGAGAAAAAGAATAAAAAAAGAAAATATAAAACAAGAGGAAGATGTAAAACAAGCTCTAAGAGAAGAAATACAGGGAGTATTTGATAGAGTCCAAGAAGGCTTAAATTTAAATACAAAACCATCTGTAATTTTAGTAGTAGGTGTAAATGGAGTAGGAAAAACAACTTCTATTGGTAAAATTGCAAATCGTCTAAAAAAAGATGGAAAAAAAGTAGTAATTGCAGCAGCAGATACATTTAGAGCAGCAGCAGTAGAACAGCTACAAGTATGGGCAGATAGAGCAGGATGTGAACTTGTAAAAAAAGAGGAAAAACATGACCCTGCATCAGTTGTTTATGATGCAATAGCTAGGACAAAACAAAGTAATGCAGATGTCTTAATTGTTGATACGGCTGGGCGTTTACATAATAAAAAATATTTAATGGATGAATTAAGCAAAATAAATAAAGTTATTGATAGAGAAATGGCAGGTTTAAGCAAAGAAGTTTTACTTGTAATAGATGCAACAACAGGACAAAATGCTATAAATCAAGTAAAAGCTTTTAAAGAAGAAACTAATGTAACAGGATTAGTTCTAACTAAATTAGATGGCTCTAGCAAAGGTGGAGTTGTTGTAGGAATTACTAATGAAAATAAAATACCTGTTAAATTTATAGGTGTTGGTGAAGGCATAGATGATATGGAAGTATTTAGTAGCGAGGATTTTGCAAAAGCAATAATATAATAATACAATGTGAAATTTTTTTGATTAAAACTAAAAAGTTTCACATTTTTTCTTTTTCTTTCTTTTTTCCTTTTTGTAAAGGGATTAATTCCAAAAGGTTACAATTCACAGCCTCCAAATACTTCGAAATAACAGCAATGAGCTACTTTTGACTTTTTAAGTGACTTTTGTTATAATCATTTATAGAATTTTATTTAATTTAAATTTGGAGGTTTAGGAAATGAAAATGTTACCAAATGGAGTAAGCAATTATGAAGAATTAGTAAAATATAATTGCTATTATGTAGATAAAACTGAATATATAGAAAAATTAGAAAACTTAAGTAATAGAAGAGTAATGTTTTTAAGACCAAGAAGGTTTGGAAAAACATTATTTACAAGTGTATTAGAAAATTATTACGATATAAATAAAA
>CAZUHD010000008.1:0-32155 GCA_964620415.1 uncultured Clostridium sp. | reverse complement strand
CAATTTCAGTTGGAAATCTAAAAAATGGCTCATTAATATCTAATCCTAAAGTTTTGACCCAACCGTTTTCAGAAGCATTGGTATAAGCTAAAGGTTTATAATCTCCATCAAATTTATCACTAGCATATTTTGAGTGATCCTTGCAAAAATATGCTATATTGTCTTTTATATTTAATCCATCAAACCACTTCCATAAATGAGCTAGTATATTTTCAACACCTCTATAAATCATTGAATGATAGCCGTCATTATTTATACACCCTGATTTCATTTCTAAGGTATCACACTGTCCAGTAGTTTGAGCCATTGTACAAAAAAAGTTATCAATTGCTATATCAACAGGATCACCATCAAATGTTATTGCATATCCTGTTACTTCATTTTCATTATATGGATCTATTTTCGTGATTTTTCTTGTATCTGCAACTTGAGTACCACCATCTGTTGTACCAATTCTTATTATCTGACCTACATAATAACCAGCTGAATCGCTAACAACAACTCTGTTTACACCTTTTTCAGCAACAAGTGCTTTTAATAATTTACGATTCATAATACCATTACCTAGCATAGATTGAGAATTATAATTTGCATATTCCACTAAGTAAAGCATCTGTACAATAAAATATCTCCAATCTAATTGAGAGAAATTATCGCCTAACTCCTGTGTTAGTGTTCTAAATTGTGCAATAGTTTTGCCTGTTGTTGGAATTAAACCACTATAACTATGTAATTTGCCATCAGAATTAACAACACTTCCTTCATGTCTAGCAATAAAGAACCCATCAATTTCTGTAAAACCAGATTTTGGATAATCCGCTAATAAAACATAATCATAATCATTTTCTTGATAAATCTTCCAATACGTTTTTGGGTAATGCGTGAATACATCTCCATTAGTACCGTCAAATTTGAAATTAGCATCTCCAAGCCATGCTTTAATTTTTTTAGTAGTTAAATCATAATTACATGAATTAATTTCAGACCAAGGAGCAAGATTATCAAAATCATTAGTAACTACCCCTCCATCTTTTGTAGCAGTTGCAGTTTTACCAATACTATCAAATAATCTTTCCCATGCTGAACTAGAATTATCTGTTATTTTTCTTCTAATTCCATAAACATGACCACTTTGAGGAAGATTACGCACATCTGTTATAGCTTTGTCTATTTTATCCCAATTTTGATTTAATGTTTTTTCTATATCAAATAAGTCTGTGTTTGTTGCTGGATTATCATTTTTAAATAATTTTAAATAAGGTGTTTCACTCATGATTTTCCTCCTTTCCTTTTTTAATAAAAGTTTGAGCTTGGTTTAATTGTAATTCTTCTTGTTTTCCTACTTGAGCTAATATTTCTACTAATACATTTTTAATTATAAAAGCAGGTAATTCACTTTTATTAATAAGTTCCGCTAATTTTTCCTTAAATTCTTGGTTTTTAAGTATAAGTTCTTCCATAAATCCTCCTTTCTAAACATCTTCCGCATTATTATACATTTCTAATGTTTTTAAATAATCATAAGCTTCCGTTATAGTTTCATTCTCATTATATTCTTTGTTGATATACTCTGTATTAATAGCTACATTCATTGTTTTATTAGGCTCTTGACTTGCATAATAAGCTTTTTCTTCTTCTCTTTTTGCTTCACTTACATACGAAGCTATTTCTATTATATTTGCTTTATTTGTGATTTTATTTAAGCTTACAATTCTATGATAACTGACTTTTATTCCATTATCTAATATAATCTCTTTTTTTAATGCCATAATATCCTCCTTATTTATAACCCACAACATATTTAATTAGACCTACTCTAGTTAATGTGACAGAATTATCCCAAGATGTATATGTTCCTGTATATGATGTCTGTCTGGTTATTGTACTTCCACTTATTGTAATCAATGAATTTTGTGAATTTAAATTTCCATCTGAAACTCTTTGTGCTGTTAAAGATACGTTCACACTACTATTACCATTGGTATATACTTTTTCAGATTTCTCATATCCCCAGTCATCAGCATAAATGATCTCAATAAAATTATAATTAGATATACTTGAACTTAAACTTACTGACCCTGTTGTCCCTGATGAATTCCAATATAGTATATCTGGATAAGCTATTTCTTTATCATATAGAGTTACAAACTTTTCAGAATAAACATAACCATTAGTAATTTCCGTTCCACTTCTTCCTGCTTGCACTAAAGTAATTTTTGGGGTTCTTCCGCTTATTAATACTCCGATAACAATCTTCACTTGAATTGCCTGCCATATAACCACAAATAATATCCTCACAAGTAACATTATTAGTATTAATTCCTCCTACTCCAATACTAACTGCTAGTTCCCCATTTCTTGATACTGTTATACAATTCTTAGGGTCTTTGGAATTAATTTTAAATGTCCCTGTAATATTTTTTGTATTTGTTTCAGTACCATTCATTATGCGAATTATTCGAGAAAAATCCATACTGTCTATTTTTCCATTCCCATCTACATCGTAAATGTCAAATAGACTTGGCTTTTCAAGCCATTCCATTACCATAGCCATAGCAGCTCTCAAATCATATATATTATAAGCGTATGTTCCACTTAAATTTCCAATAAATTCCGTTTGTCCAAGAGTAAATCCTCCTATAGTTCCCCCTGTAGCTGTAATATTTCCAGATGCATCGAGCTTAAAATTCCCTGACGTTATAATTAGCCTTCCTGCCGTTAATCTTATTATATCTGCACTTGCATTTATTTCACTTATTAAATCTTCAATATTTAATTTTAATTCTAATAATGCTTTTATATTTTTTTCAGAAGCTTCTATACTATCACTTATCGTTGCAGATACCTCTGTCCTCACACTATTAGCTTTTTGGTCTATTATACTATTCATTTGAGTGGTTTTAGTATATTCTTTTAATTTTTCATCTGTACTTGAGTTAGCACTGTCTATTGCTTGCTGCGTTGCTTTTTCTATAGTTTCATTAACTGTGCTTGTGATATTTGCTGCTTTTTGCTCTATTTTTGAATTTACTTCTTCTGATGTGTCATAACTTTCTAACTTTTTATTTACTTCGTTCGTTATTTCATCTGCCTTTTGTGTTATCGTAGAATTCATTTGAGTTGTCGTACTATATTCTTTTAGCTTTTCATCTGTACTTGCGTTAGCACTATCTATCGCTTCTTGTTTTGTTTCTTCTATAGTTGTATTAACAGAGTGTATTATTTCATCTGCTTTTTGTATTATTTGAGAATTCGTTTCTGTTTTTGTATAATAATCTGTAGTTAGAGTATTTTCTATATCTTCAGGAGCTGGTGTCCAATCTGTTGGAATTGTCCCTTTCTCTAACATATAAGATGAAAGCCATATTGTAATATTAGCTGGAGATTTTATATAGAAACAACTTTTAAAATTAGATGTATTTGTCCATTTAAAGGTTACGACTATCTTTTTCCATTGAGTGCTTATTATACCATCTGAGTTTTTTTCTATTATTGTTTGCCCCTCAATTACATTATCCATAACTAATTGTGCTTCTTTATCAGCTTTTATCCAAAAAGATGCTGTATAAGTTTCACCTTCTATAAGCTTATCTAATCCTCCTACGAGGTTGCTTGCAGACATATATCCACCTGCAACATTATTGTAGTCCCTTGCCAGTTTTTTTATTTGTAATATACTTAAATCTTTAATTGATGTAGTATTTACTTCTTTAACTGTTTTTCCTTCTGCATAATATGTAATCTTTAATGCAAAACCAGATGGAGTTGAATTATCTTCTTCAATCGTCTTAGATCCATCTGTCCAAGAGCTTCCTCCTGTACCTCCAGAGAAATTTCCTTCAAAAAATTTTTTAGTATTTAAAGCTAAATTCCTTGAACCCACTTGCAATCCATCTATTTTAGCATTTGTTTCATCAAGTTCTGTTTCAAAAGTTCCAACTCTTTCTTCTACAGTTTTACTTACTGAACTTTTAACCTCATCAGCTCTTTGTTCTATTTGAGATTCAGTTTCTGTTTTAGTCCAATAATTTTCTGTTAAATTTTGGTTTATATCATCTCCTGTTTGCTTTATTTCTTCTTTTAATTCTTCTGTTACTGAACTAACTGTATCTTTTATCCCATTTATGTCTTGTTCATGTTTGCTTAATTTTTCTGATGTTTCTGTTTGTTCTTCTATTATATCTTCTATACGACCATTTACCTTATCGACTAATCTTTCAACTCTTCTGAATTTAGATTTTACATCAAAAGTATTTTTATATGCTGTTTGCGTTTTTGTCATTGCTGTTGTTTCCAAATTACCTTTAAATGCACCATTAAAAGTAAATGTATGATTAAATACATAGCTTATATATCCATTGTCTTCTGTGTCATATATATAAATCATATCTCCACTATCTAAATATGGATAGCCATAATATTCTGTTTTAAAAGGTAAATATTTAAGACCTTTTAGCATATTCCATAATGGAACTATTACTTTTTCTCTTTCTGCTTGATCTATTAAAAAGTAATTGTCTTGTATAGTTATTTCTGTTAATCCATTTTCTTCAATATCTGCTTTATCATCTAATGCTGTATTTTCTCCTTCTATATCTGATATTGCTAATACTAACGAATTTAGACCTCCCCATTGATTGTTTTTTGAAAAATCTTCATAGTAATTCATTCCATCAAGTTTTTCATCTGCATTATCTGCCTCTCCTGACAAAACCTTTATTTGAGTTAAATTTAATTCCTTAATTGTCATTGCATTTACATATTTTACTGTTAATAAATTTTTTGTATTTTTTAATGTAGGAATATATACTTTATTATCTCTACCTATTTTTACAAAAGTTCCTGCTAATTGTGCTATATTAGATAATACTGTTCTACAATTTTCTCCATTTGTAAATGGATTTCCTATAACCATATAATCAGCATCTGTAAAGTCTGTATTTCCTGCTTCTAAACCTACCTGACTACATACATTTTTAAATAATTCACTTAATTTAATTGGATATGTTGAAGCATCTTTATAAGGTACATTAAACTTAATCATGTAATCATATCCTGTAAATGATGTCTTTTGTATTACTTCTTCATTATCAGGCTTTTCTATAATATAGCTTCCATAAGGTATTTCTTCTAATTTTCCATTTATTTTTATACCGACAAAAGCTTCTATTGTTTTATTTTCTAAGTTAATTGAATTATCTGGATTTAATATATTTACCGTAATTTTCTTTGCAACAGTAGTTCCTACAAAAGTATCTTTTACATAACAATTATCTTCTATTGTAAAATCTACAAGTTGCCCACCATAGTCCTCTCCTATAATGTCTATATTATCTTCAACAACGTGTATTCTGCCATATCTATTTAATCCCATATTTTCTTTACAACTTTGTTTAAATTCTTCACTTACTTGATACCTATTATCACCTCTACAATTCAATTAAGCTTATATCTATTGGATTAAATAAAATTCCTTTGTCTGTTCTATTCCATTTCATAGTAGCTTTTCTATCTCCCCTATAACACTGTGCTGTTGTCATTCCTCCTGTATATGGATTTAAAAATTTCACTGTGTATTGTTTTAATGGAACTATTGTACTAAAAAATTCCCTAAACTCTTCTTGTGTAAGATATTTAGTATGTAGAATTATCTTATATTTTTGTGCTATTGGATTATAGTGCATATATCCTTTTGCATTTCTTCCACTGTCGTAAGATAGATCATACCATTCTACATCATATCCTTCATCTTTTAAAAATTTACTTAATTCTTTTCCATCTACTGTTATAAGATTTTCTACATACCTATATCTTCACCTCTTTTAATAATCAAATGCTGGCTCTCCTGTTTGCATTGTATATTCTCTTGCTTCTTGTTGTACTGTTTCTAGCATTATTCCTTTTTGAACTTTTGCATTTAAATTTACATCTACCTTTGTATTTTTCATTGATTGAGCTACTGCTTCTGCTATTTTATCTGCAATATTTTCATTCATACTAACTTGACTTTGAGCTAATATTTGTCCCTTTATTGCACTATAATTTACGTATTGATTTGTGTTTACTTCAAAATCTTTTGGATTTATCCTTATACCTTGTCTTAATTCTGTAATCTTTAAACTATCATCAAATTCTTTAGCTATATTTTCTGCTAAACTTTGTACTTGCCTAAAAGTTCCATTTTGCATTGAATTTAATTGATTTGTAAATCCTTCTATAAAATATTTAGCAGATTTCATTGTTTCTCTTGATGGAGAATGTTCATCAAGTCCTTGATTAAATTTAGCTACAATTTTAGCAGCAAAACTTCCAATTTTGCCTAAAATATTTAAAGGGTTAGCTAATGAAATTATATCTATAAATCCTTGTATAAAGTTTTTAGCTGATGGTGCCGCAGTTCCTAAATTAATATTAAAGTTATGTTGTGTATTCCAACCTAAACTTGCTCCTGCATCACTTCCTGCTTGAACCTTACCGTTAATTTCATTAATAGCTGACTGTACTTTATCTCTAGCATCTGCATCTAAACTATTCATTGCATCGTTAAATGCCTGTTTACCTGCATTTGAAAGGTTTTCATAAGTTTTTCTATTGTTTTCAGTTAATCCATCTACTGCTATTATTTCAGCTAAAACTTTTGCTTTTGCATCTTCATCTAGTGAATACATCTCATCATTAAAAGCCTTTTTTGCATTTGCTGATAAATTTCTATAAGCTTCTTTTGATGTTTCATCTAAACCATTTACTTTTGCTATGCTTGCTAATAATTTACCTTGTACATCATCAGGGATTGAAGCTAGTGCATTGTTAAAATCCGTATTACTATCCGTTGCCATTTTACTCCAAGCATTTACCATTTCAGGTGTTAAATTTTCAGTATTAGTAATTGATGATAAAATTTTAACTTTGACATCATTATCTACACTATCTATTCCCTTTTTAAAATCACTTGCTGAATTTTTTGCCATATTAGCCCATTTTTGTTGTAAAGTTGGCGACCATGTGTCTAATGTTGTTGATTGAGATAACATAGAGGCTTGTTGTGCTGTATCTGCACTAGAATATAATTCATTCCATTTTTGAACATCATTCTTAATCATTTCTTGTAACTTTTGTCCACCCTCAGTTATCATAGTACTAAATTGTTCTTGTGTTACTTGTCCACTAACTAACATATTTGCACTTAATTCATCTAATGTCATTGCTATATTTGATGTACTTTCTTTTACTGTTTCTTCATTTTGTTTATATACCTCTGCTAAATTTTCGCCATAATATTCAACATCTTTATTTGCCTCATTTAATGCTTCTCTCTTTTGTTCAATATCACTAGCACCATCTTGAATCGCTTGAGATAAATCTTTTTCTAATTGTATTTGTGTTTTTATACTTTCTTTATATAAATCTAAGATAGCCTCCTGTTCAGCCTGTTCTTTTTTAGCTTCTATTACATTTGATATTTCATCTCTTAGTTTTCCATAACTTCCAACAGCTTCGCCATTTTTCTTAATTATATTGCCATCTAATTCATATTCTGTGCCTAATGCTTCATTTAATTCCCCTAATATCATTTTGACACGTTCTTCATTGCCTGCTATTACTCTGCCATTACTGTCAACAATTCCATCTAGTCCTTGTGATAATCTGTCTGCTATTTCTATTTCTTCCATAGTACTATCATAATTATCTTGAATAGATTTTGTAGCTTCAACATAACTTTTTGCTACATCTTTTAAATCGTCTGAAACTCCAAAAGCTTTTTCGCTTAATTTTTCAAAATAAGAAGAGCCTTTTTTTATTACCTCTAAAGGAGATTCAAGTTTATTAAAACTTTTTCCCATCTCTTCTACATCTTCTGTAATATTTTTTGTTGCTTTTTCTACATCTTTTGAATGTTCTTCTAATCTATCAGGAATAAATTTAAAGACCTTATGTAGCTCATGTGTAATGACATCTCCTATAGTTCCAAGCATTGTTCCTATTATTCCTAATACATCTGAAAAATCTATTCCATCTTCTAAATGTACATTAAAATTCTTCAAATACCAATCATAACTATCTCCAAAATTATTATTTATCTCTTGTCCTATAGCTGCACCAACATCAAATGCTAATGCAAATGATGTTACAACTAAAGATAATTTTATATTTTTAGTTAATAAGAACGTACTTACTCCTAATCCAGCACTTCCCCCTACAAGTTCTAATAGTGTTTTTGTAGACAAATCTCCAGATAATACTTTTTTTATTCCTTGATATTCTAAAAATGCACTTCCTATAAGTAATTCTATACCAAAAACTATTCTTATTGCTTTTCCTACAGGTAATGAAGGCACTATACCTTTTAATAAAGAAACTATGCCTAGTCCACCCATTGCTCCACCAGCTATTGTTTCTAATATAGTAAATAAATCTACATTACCCTCTAAAATATGTTTTATTCCTTTATATAATAAATAAAATCCTGTTACTGTTAATGTTATTCCAAATGCGATTTGGAATGCTCTTTGTCTTGCTATATCTCCTGTACCCAATATTCCCAAATTTTTCAATAAATTGGTAAATGTACTTGCTAGTTTCCAAGTTCCTATTGCAAAACCTATTGCCTTTACGACATCTAATATTTTTTCGAAATTTGTTAGACCTTCTCCTAATCTCCAAGTACCATCGTCATTGCGTACAAAGCCTAACCATTCAAGCATTTTATCTCGTATTTCTTGTGCTTTACCAGAAATACTATCCATTTTGTTATCCCATTCTTTTAAGGCATTTAGCAATGCACCATCTATTCCTCCAACAGCTCCACCACCAGAGCCTCCGCTTCCAGTGGATTGTGTTGGTGGTGTGATATTATTTATTTCATCAAAGCCCATTAATTGCTTTTTAAATTCTTTAGCTTTTTTAGTAGCATTACCTAAACCAGTTCCTATGTCTCCTACAGTATCGCTTACTGCACCTAATGAAGTATTACCTGTATCTATCTCAAAGCCAAATACAGCTCCTAAAGCTTTTAATATTTCTTTAATAGCCATAATAATACCATTGACATAAGGCATTATTTTACCAAATAAGCCAGAGAAAAAAGAACCTGCTACTTGTCCCAATTCTGCTAATTGATCTTTAAACACCTTTATTTGTTGTGCTGGTCTTTCAAAACTTCTAGCAAAATCTCCTTGTGCATTTGAAGCCTGTTCCATTATTGTTATATACCTTGCTATTTCTGCCTCTGCATAAGATAATTGATTGGCTGTTCTATTTATTCCCAATCTTTGCAATGTTGCAGTAACAGAGCCTTCACCTATATCTACACCTAAATCTCTTATTGATTTTGTTTGTCCTGTTATTCCTGAATATAGCTTATTCATAACACTATCTACATCTTGATTTCTTAATGAAGCTATATCATATCCAGCTTTAATTAATTGTTCTGATAACCATTCTGACGTTTTATTATCTACACCTTGATTTGCATACAATGAATTAAATTTTGCCTGAAACTCCATAAGTTCTTTTTTGTTTGTTCCAAACTTTTCATTCATTTTATCTTGAAAAGCCATAGCTTTTGTATAATATTGGCTTTGTGCTTCATCTAAATTGCCATATTCATCTACAACCTTGCCCATTGATATTTCAAATAAGTTTTGTGTTTCTATCATATCAATATTAGCTTTTGTTATATTTGCAATTGTATTAAATCCTTTTTTTAAAGCACTAAAAATTACACCAAATTTAATAGTAGCTTTTACAGCATCTCCAAAATTCAATGCTTTCTCTGTTAAAGTTTTCTTTTGAGCTGTTTCATCTAGTGATTTGTTAAATTCTTCAACAAAATTATGTCCTAATTTTTGTTCTATTAAATTTCTTATTTCTTCTATTTTTTCATCAGATTTTGAATATTCTGTCTTATATAATTCTTGCGTAAATTCTTTTACTTGATTTGCAAGTTGATTATTTCCACTTTTTGAAAATTCAGTTTGTAATTCTCTTAAATTTTTTAATAATGGATCTATTGCTGTTGTTTCATTTTTAATATTTGATAAATCTTGCTCTATACTTTTTAGCCCACTATTGTCTTTTAATACATCTAATTGTGAATTTACTCTTTGAAGTGATGAAGTCATTTCTCCTAAGAGTAAAATTATTTTATCTAGTGATGTTTCTGCACCAGCTGTGCTTACTTCTACTTTACTTTCTAAATTGCCAACATTATAATTACTCTCAGCCCTATTCATCTACTCCTTTACTTAATGCTTTTTGTCCTCGTCTTAATTGAGCTTTTATACTATCTTCTCTTTCTTCTACTTCTCGTTCTTCTGTTGTTTTAGAAAAATCATAAGGTTTTGATATATATGCTTTATTACTTAGACTCTTACCTATTGCAGTATATGTATAGAATCCATTTAACCACGCATTAAAATTGTACGTTTCATTTTGTGATTTTACTTTGTCCGTATATGATTTTCGGTATGCCCAGAGCAAATCTGGGTCTTCTTCCCAAAATTCTCTTGTAGACATACCGAAAGTAATTGCTAATGGTAGTAGATAGTCATAAAAGAACTCTTTTAAACTTTTATATCCTTTTTTATCCCCATCTGATTTATTGTCTATATCTTGATTATTTTCGCTTTTTTCTTCTTCGTTCCATCTGGGGATTTTGTAAAAGATACATATTGTTGTGTTAAAAATTTAGTTATCTCTTCTAAATCTCCACCTTCTATTAAATAGTTATCCATTATTTCATCTGCTTCTTCTCTTGTTATTTCTGGTTGTTTAGCAAGTAATCCAGTATAAAATAATATTTCTGTCATACTTAAAACCTGAATTTTTGCTACATCAAATCCATAATCTTCTGCTTTTATTGCATCTTGTCTTGTTGGATAACCTAACAAATATGTTTTTTCTTTTACTTCTATTTCTAACATTTCTTTATTCTTAATCCTAATCTAATTCCTCCATTTCTTTATTTAATTTAAGCTGCTTCGCTAGCTTCTAGTGTTAATCCAGTAACAGTTAAATCTTTAGTTTTACCGCTATTACCAATAGTTATCTTATTGTCATTATTACCTATCTTACAAATGACTATGCCATCGCTATCTAACGTTTTTTGAATATTAGAAGCACCAGTACCAGTTACTTTTACAGTTACTGTATCTCCTTTTGTTGCCTCGACTACTTTTATACAAAGAAAATATCCACTTGCACCTTTAGAATAACTATCAAAATTAGCAACATATTTTAATTTGCCTGTTATAGCATCTTTGTCATCTATCTTGATATTTTCTTGTAAATCACTAACTTTTTTTCCTAATAGTGTTTCCGTAGATGCCACTACCTCAATAGTGG
Organism: uncultured Clostridium sp.; assembly: GCA_964620415.1. Lineage (GTDB taxonomy): Bacteria > Bacillota > Clostridia > TANB77 > CAG-508 > CAG-269. The sequence continues at coordinate 20,812 of CAZUHD010000008.1, read as the reverse complement.
CTCTAATTGGGTAACATTTCTGTTACTTCTGTAGCAGTTTTATCAACTATTTCTGTTGCAACTATATGTAATGTTGCTTCTTGTGCTGAACCTGTACCAAATTCATTTTTCCAAGTTTGTGCAGTTCCTTTAATATAAGTTCCTGCTCCATCTTGAAATTTTACTAAGAATTCATGTGGCTTTCCATCACAATATTTCTTAACTGCTTCATATTTTTCTGCGGTTCTATTGTAAGTAAAGTCTTGTGCTGGTGTATCTTTTCTATCATCTATATATTGTTTTACAGGACTATCAAGCTCTGTTACTTCAATAGTTCCTCCCTCTGCTCCACTTGCTGGAACTGATTTAATGCTAATTAATTTCTCGTAATTACTTGCTCCTTTTACGTACAATAATGTACCTTGGTCATTAATTGCTACAACTGTATCTGCCCTATCAATCTACCTCCTATATATAATTTTATTTTCATCAGTTTTACCTTCATAACGCATTTCCCACCTACATACTTCGGTATCTACGTTTGGTATTTGTTGATTAAATGCTCTTCTTAATCCATAATGGACATCAAAGACATCATTTACTAAATTAACTAATTCTGTCATAATTTCTTGTTTCGCTATTTTTCCTTTGTTTATTGTGTACATTTCTATTTCGTATTCTATATTAAATCTTTGGTCTGTTTTATCTAAATTTTCATTCCATAAAGTATCATCAAGCTCTCGAATAATAATTAATGGAAATTTCTTATCTGGTGGTGTGTCTTTAAGTATACTAGGAGAATACTTTGATTGTTCTTTTATATATTGTTTTGCATATTTATATATTTGGTCATATACATCAGGCATTGCCATATAAAATCACTCTCCTATTTACTTAATTCTTCCTTTGCTATTTCTGGAAGTACCTCTTTCATTCGTTTATAAGCTTCATAAAATTTCTTTTCTGCTGGAATACCAGTTACAAATCCAGTACCCTCACCAAATTCATCATGTTTAGTAAACCAACCCTCTACCCCATTTACAGTAGCTTTAAATTCTGACGGTAAATAATATTTCCAATTAGCAAGTGCTAATACCTCTGGATAATGAGGATTTGCTTCACCAACTCTACCTGTCCCAAATTCTCTATATGTATCTTTTTCATCAGTAGTTTTTATTCCCCCAGTTACAATACTACCTTCATTTTTAATAGGTAATATTTCTGCTAACTGATAATTATTTTCTAATCCTACCTCTGATACTCGTTTTACAATATTTTCAGCTATTTGGGATAAATTTTTCTTCTTTTGTTCTAATAGCTTTTTGTATTCATTTATACTTGATAATGATAATGTCATTGTAAATTTTGTATTCATGCTATCACCTACTTTGCTGTTATTCTTGTAAAATATAATAAAATAACTTTGTTTTGATTTCTTGGTGGATATAATCTATAATTAGCATCATTACAAAAATATTCGTCCTTTATGATTTCCATTATTGGTAAATTATTTACGTCTTTTACTTTTTTTGAATCTATTTCTTTTACTTTTAATGCTTTAGATTTATTAGCTTCACTTTCCGATGGTACTACTCCATCTAAATAAGCTACGTCAAATTCTTTAAATTCGCCAAAATATTTCTTATATTCAATCACTGCTTTCTGCATTTGTTTTGCATTTTCACCAAATTCTGCAATATCTGCTTCACTTGTTATAGGTTGTACATTCATCATATATGCTTGAGGTTTATCATAAATAGGAATTTCAGTTCCATAATCATTTTCCTGCGTTCCTATTTTTTTTGCTATCCAAATTTTCTTATTCCACTCTTTTTTCATCTATTGGAACACCTGCCTTTGCTGGGGGCAATTCATTTAATAAATCTTGTGAAAGCCCAGCTTTTGCTCTTGCATAGCTTAAACCATTCTCTGAATATTGAGCATAATTGGCTTCATCACCTAATTCATATAATCTATAAAGTTCTATTGCACAATTTGTTTGCCAATTTTTAGCCCTATCATTAGGCAATTCTTCTATATCATGATCAAAAGGATAGACTAACCTAAGGTATCTAAACTTTGCATCATTCAATTTAATTAAAAATATTTCATCTAAACTACTATCGGTTACATCATCTAATATCTCTAATCTCATTTTCTTTAATTGCTCATCTTCTGATATTGCCATAAGTTAGCTCTCCTTTCTATTTTATACATCACCATCTTGCTCTGTTTCTACTTCACTTATATCAAGTGTTCTAGTTGCTTCTACTTTACCTGTTACAGTTATTACTATTGATTTTTTCTTATTTAATTTAATAAGATATTGATAATCACTAGCACTTAAAGTAGTTTCTTTTCCACTTTCAAATTTACATTTTACTGTGTTTCCACTATCTTTAGCCTGTGGTAGTTCAATAACTAAATAGTTACCATCTCCACCTGCATTTTCAATACCTTTTACATAGTGTGATTTACCAGTAATTTTATCCCCAGATATTTTTATATCTTGAATATCTTTTGCTTGTTTATTGCTTACAGTAGTTTCACCGTTTGGGATAGCCACCTCTACTTTGGTGGCTGGACTAGGGTGAAACTTCTCCTGTTACTGCTACTACTTTTCTTCCTTTTGGTTCAGTAAAGGCTGTAGATAATCCAGTAATCTTTCCATGATATAATTGATTTCCATAATCCAAACCAATTTGTCCAAATAATTGATATTTCTCTCCTGCACCTGTTTTAGCAAGTGGCTCTAAGAAGAAGTTTCCTTTACCTGGTACTAGCTGTTCTATTGGTCTAATTACATTAAAGTTAAGCAATAATGCTGTTCCTGGATCTATAAATTGACCCTCTGCAATATGGACTGTTGCAGTTGGTAATATTAAATCTCTAATTCTAAGTCCATATTCATTAGCTCTAAATTCACTTAATGGCGCACCCATTTCTATTGCATCACCATAAATTTGATTTATCGCAGTATTATCTGTCCATACATATAAATTAGAAACATCTCCATTAGCATCTGCTATTTTCTTTACAACTTGCTCTATTAACCATAAATTTAGTGGTTTTTCTCCAGCTGCTACAACATTTTGTGTTATAGCTTCATACATACCTCTTGTTTTATTAGCTTGATCATCTGCTGTAGCTTTATTATATGTACCCTTTAAAAAGGTCTTTTCAATGCTCCTTCCAATTTTTTGCATTTTATTTGATATTTGAAAATCTAATTCATTTTGAGGATTTGCAGTTTGTCCTGCTATATTTACACCTGCTAATGTTCCCATATTAGATTGCTTTGCATAACTTATTGCTATCGACTCTTGGAATATTTGAGTTACATTAGAATTTTGACTTCTTGTGATATATGTAGGATCTGGTGCTGTCAACGAATCTGTTTCAGAAATCTCTGGTATATCTCCTTCCTCATTAGCATATTCTTGTCCTAAAACGAACTCTACTGAATTTGTATATCCAGTTTTTCCACCTATCATTGATAAGAATGGTGTTCTTGTATTACCTTTATTAAACAATAAACCTGAATAGTTTACTGCTCCAAATGATTGTATTACTCCTTCTGCCCTATTAAATCAACTCCTTATATTTTATTTTGTTCCATTTGTGCTTCTTGCACTAATCTTGTATAATAAGCCATTTTTGGAAAATCATTTTTTGATTTTGCTTCTTCAAATAACTTTTTATAATTTTCTAATTCATTTCCACTACCACTATTATTATCATTTCCTGCTGGTGGTGGTGTTTGATTCTTTATTATTTTATCTTTTACTGCTTTTTCAATATCAGCTTTTTGTTTAGTCATAGTATTACAAATTGTCTGTGCTAAATTTTTTGTTTTTTCAGCATCTTCTTGTACTATATTTTTTAATAAATCATCATAATCTTCTTTACTAAAACCAGCTTCTGAAAATATATTTCTTGCAGTCATTTCATTTAACTGTAATTTCATTTTTTTATTCTCTTCTGCTTGTATTTTAGCTATTTCTGCTTGTTTCTCTTCGTCTGACATTTTACTTTCTTTGAAAGCATCATATTCAGTTTTCAAGCTATTATAAGCTTCTGTTTGAGCTTTTGTTTTTGCATTTGCTTTGTTGTATTGTTCGTTGGAAACAAAATTCTTTCCAACTAAGGCTTTAATTGCCTCTTGTTTTGCCTCGTTAGTTAACTCAGCATTTTCTAAAATTGAACCTAATTCCTCGTCCATTATTTTTCCTTTCTCACACTAGCTTTATTACGAGCCACTCCCTCGTTTTGTGTGGCTGACTTTTTGCCCTCGTCAGCTGAGATATTTTTATTTATACTTTGGTTTTCTTTCTTTCCAGCTTTATTGCTACTTTCTAACGTTTTTCCCACATCGTCAAAACGTTCATTAGCTTTCCAGAAATCATCACCATAATATACTTTTGCTTTAGCATATACGTCATTGGGGTCTGAAAATAGTCCACAAATTGTAAATGCAATTTCTGGTGGTACTTGTGCATCTTTCATATTCTGTAATCCTTGTGTTTTTACAAGTAAATTATCTGATTTATTTCTTGTAAATTTAATATCTATATCTCCTATTTTCAAAGTACCCAACATATTTTTATATTTACAAATTCTTAAAATTAGTTTTAAGAATTGTCTTTCTGATTTTTTAAATGAAAGCTCATCTTGTTTTGCTCTTTCATCTGCCATTGTCCAACCTTCTCCAAGAAGTCTTGCTTGTCCAGTATCTCCTCCAGAAGGTTTATCATTTAATCTTGGTATTCCACATATTGTTAGCACATTGTTGTAAATATCATCTGTAACAATCTTTGTTTCGCTATGCAACAACTGATTTGTTAATAGCTTTACATCTGCTGGTTTACCGTGGATCACTTGTATAGACTTCTACTGCTCCAGCTTTAACTAATTCTCTAAATGTATCAACATCTATTTTTTGATTTACAAATACTAATAAACTCTGTACGAATTGGTCTATCCCATCTAAATCATCTGACTTAATTTGATTTAATGAATTTAGACCAAACATTACAAGTTCTATTAACCCTAATCTTGCTTGATTCAATGGATATTCTATAATTCTATGTCCATTAATTTCTAAAGGATATTTTGTACTTTTTACTGTTTCATTACTAACTCCAGTAGGAACATTAAATTGCATTATTTCAAGATTTTGTACATTGCCTGGGTTACCAAAACTTTCTTTATATTGATATTCTGCTTCTTCTGTATAAATCGTTATAATTCTATATTTACTAAGCTGTGTTTCTCCGTTTTCTAATTGTATGTTTTCACTAAAATAGTTTATATATCCACTAAATAATTGCTCTCCGTCAATTCCAGAACTATATACAACAAAAGTTCTTCTTGGGTCTGGTGTTCTTATTTCAAATGGAGCATCATCTTCTTCCTCATCTGCTTCATTATCTATATCAGCCCATCTATAAGCCGTTCCACAAATATATTGCCATTCTGCTATTTCTTTATCTCGGCTTGATTTATCTTCACTTTCCATATATTTATTAAGCTTTGATATTTCAGGATTTACTTTCTCATTATCCTTTTCGCCTTTTTGAACATATTGAACTGGCTCTCCATATACATAAGCCTTTTTAAATTCAACTACTTCAAATGCGTGGTTTTCTAATACTTTATTATTTATTTCTGGTCTTACAATCTTTGTCTTTTCTAATATTGGCTGTCTGCCTTTATAATAGTTATACAAGTAATCTATTTCTTTTGCATTTTTATCGTGTTCTTCTAACACTTGTGGTAATATTCTTCTAATACTTTCAGCATTTAATTCTGATTTCTTCATTGAATGTGTTAATACTCTTCTACCAAAAAATGCTTTCCAACTTTCATTAACTGGTTTTACTACTGTTGGTGTATCTGTTGGTCTTTCAGCTACTTGTTCTTTAATCTCCTTCTTTTCCCTAATTTGTCCCCCATTATATCTTCCATCAAGGAACAATAAATTATCATTCCTTGACAGATTTGATGGAGGAAAAATTAGTATAGATACCATTCCCCACCATCGCTATTAATGTATCTACTGCCCTGCATGCTTTACATACTACACTACTAAGTTAAGTATATATATTTCATTTTCTATATGCAAATTGGTATACATAACATTTTTATACCCATAACTCTAAAATTGGCTTTTTAGGATTATCTGGATTTTCATATTTGTAGTTCTTACATTTCTGAACATATATGATATATTTTCCATAATGATCTTTTTCTTTATATGTTTTTTCCATATAATCCTGTTTATTATTTTCATACCTATATTTAAAACATTCTTTCCAATGTTTACATTTCCAACATATATTCCACCTATGGCACTCCTCCTATATTCCTAAAATAGCTCTATTTATTGGCTTTGGTACACTTGGTCTTGCTCTATTTAATATTATTTCTCTACCAAACATACTAAGACTATCTGGAGCATCATCAAATTTGTTTGGATAATCGAAGCTATATGTCGTTAAATTCTTCATAAATCTACCATAATCAGTATTAGGCTTGTACATTTTCTTATCCTTAAACATAATGCTTCTTATTACTATGCCTCTTGTATCTTTTATTCTATCCTCTTTCTTTATAGTGTTATATTTTTCTATAATCTCACAATTATAATAACCTTTTGCGTGCAATTTTTCTTCTAAAACTACTTTTAATGATGTGTCAATGTTATTTTCTATTACAAACTTGATAATATCGTGTTGTATAATTTTATCAACTATTTCATCATACAACTCTGTCATAGCTTTTTGCTTAAATATACAATCAATAAAATAATATTTTTCTCCGCAAGCTCTAAATATAGGCATACTTACGTTATCTTTACCTCGTCTTGCTGGATCTAATACTGCAAAAGCATACGGAGTACACAACTCTTCTCCTTTTTCATCTTTTGGCAATTCTTCATAATGCTCTAAATTCTCGTCTGCAAACTCTAATCCTGTTGGAGCAATAGGGTCTTGTTGATATACACAGCTAAAACTAAATGGATCTGAAACGTCTCTCTTATTTCTAGCTTGTTCTGTTGTCATTACAAAAGGACAAGTACTTTCATCATTTTCATCTAATAATGGTACTTTTATAAATACTGCATATCCATCGGTAGCTTCTACTACATATTTTTCAAAGCCTTTTATTTTACTTGGTTGCATTTCATGTGTTTTTTCAATATCTCCCATAGTTCTATTCAATATATCTTCTGGTGACCACATTGTGCCTACAAATATATATGTTATATCCGTTCCTGTTCTTCTATTAGACCACTCCGTATTCCATTTTATATACATCTCTTGATGTATTTCACTCTTTGTTGCTTCATCTGAACCTTTTGTCATATCATCAAATATAATTGCTTTATTAGCTCTTTCTCCTGTTGTTGAACCTTCTCTTGTTCTTGCAATATGTGATTTTTGCATATTACTGCCTTTTAATATCCAATCGCTTTCTTTTTCTTTTTCAAAAGGTTTATCTCCATATATTTTAAATTGTGGAAATACATCACTGTATCTTGGGCTTCTAATAAAACTTTGTATTGCTCTACTAAACCCTAAAACCAATTCTTGTGAATACGATAATCTTAAGATACTGTTATTTATATCTAATCCATAAATCCAACTACTAAACATATTCAGAGTATATGATTTACCATATCCGAGGTGGAAAAGATGCTTCTATATATTGTAATTTAGGATCAAATGCTGATTTATTTAGATAAAAAACAAGAGGTCTTAAAACATTTCTTCTATTCGTATAGACTCTAGCAGGAACTGGATTATCCATTTCCATATAAATTATATAGTGTTCTAATGACCTCCTACCAGCAAAAGCATAGGCTTTTTGCCATAATTCATAATATTTAGGCATATATTCAGGCTCACTATTATAAACCCTAGCTTCCACTACTGGAATTAGGGTTGTAATTGCATATCTACAAGCTTGTAATTCAATTTCTTGTTTATTTTTATCATCTGCTTTAGGACTATCAAAATACTGTAACAACAGTGAATACAAGTTATTACACATTTCAAATCTACTATATTCATCAAGATTTTTCTTTGTTTTAAGTATTTTTATAACCTCTTCAATTACTTGCTTTAATTTTTGCCTATCATTTCCTCTCCTTTTTTGCTAAATAAGCATCAGATGCTTTTGATTTACTCTTATATAAACTGCTTGGGTTATAATATTCTATCTTATCATTGGTATAATTATAGCAACTTGCAAATATATTTATTTGGTCTATCCCAGCACTCACGTCCCAACCTATAAAATCAACTTTAGTTGGCTCTTTATAAGAATCTGCTAAATAATATGATTGACCTTCTACAAGATTTTTTGTTTTTAGTTTTGTATCTATTGTATATTCTACATCATCGTAATATACACATACTTTAATAGTATCTTTTCCTTGTTTTTTACTTCTTACCCTATCTAAAGTTTCTTGTAATCTTTCAACTTCTTTTATTAAAAAATCTCTATCTGCATTTAACCTTTTAATTTCATTTATTAAAAACTCTTTATCTGCATTTACTTGCTTTAAATCTTGCCAACTATCTACTACTATCGGTTTCATTCGCTTTTATCTCCTTTATTCTTTCCCATTCAGCTTCACTTGGATTTCCTGCTATTTTTATTAGACTATATTCTGGTAAATCTAATGCTATTTCTATTTTCCTTAATAGTGAATAATGTGGAGTTTTTTCAGTACCATTAATAATATTATTTATATGTGGTAGATTTACACCTTTAGTAAAGCCTACTTCTTGTATTTTACGAACTAAATCTGCTTGTGTCATATTTCGTTTTTTTAATAATATTTTTACATAAGTTCCAACACTAATCATATTAACTACTTCCTTTTATCTTATATTGAAGCCTGTTATTTGTTAATCTCTTTTAGGAGGCAGGCTTTCCTAAATTCAGTATATTTTAGGTTTTCTAGACTTTTATATAGGGTGTACCTACAACCTTATATATAGTTTCAGATTGTGATATACTCACAATTGGTCTGTGGTCAGGATTGATAGATTCGCACTACCTTCTTCAGTTTTGGAGACTGAGGTTTTACTACATAAACTAAATCGAGATATAACGAGGAAATATTACAATATTCCCTCAAATTAAGCTAGTAATTACTTGGCTTAATATAATATACTGGTGGCGGGGAGTCGACTCGGACGACTGACCTCAACACTAGGATTGTTGCGAGCTACCATCTGCTCCACCCCGCATATATAATAAATATATTATTAGAGCTTCCCCTTACAAAGTATTATCTATCTTAATTATTCAACCACTGTGAGAACAAGTCTGAGCTACAGGTTGCGAACCTATAACTTCTTGTCCCTTTCTAGCACATAGAAGACTGATTACTTCTAAATTTCACCGCATCGTTCAGATAATTTTCTTTTTTGTATTAAAATCAACCTAATACAATTTTTACATGGCTTATCTCGTTTGAGCTACTTTAACCTAGTTATGCCTTATAGGTACTTTTCAGTACCTTCACAAGAAACCTCATTATTTTAGCATTACCAAAACTGGAGTTCATCACTCCCCTCAACTGCTACATTGGTTTATTGGCTTATTTGTGAACCTCACACGTCTATTGTTGAGGCGACAAGTCTAGTGTTTTATTAAGCGATAATATTTGCACATTACCCATTATTGACTTTTACATCTCCTCTACATATATTGCTATACATAGAAAGCGACCTTCCAAAAGCATCCTTATGGCTGACCACTTATGGGGTAATTCCAAGCCGTATGATATTACGGTTTAGCACTTGGGTAATAATATATTTTATAGTGTATCTTCTAGGACTTGAACCTAGGTCTGCAAGGCTAACTCCCTGCCGCTCTTCCCCATTAAGCTAAAGACACATGTATGGCTCTCGACCGAAAGATAATATAACTAGTATCAACCATAGAGCGAGTTATGTTCTCCCATTTTTCTCTACTGCTTATCTTCCCATTATTTGTCGAGCTTTATTTTATGATAGGAATAAAACAACAAACCAATCCTATTTTCAATATCTTCCTGTTTCAAGAACATATAACAAACATTCCAATATTGATGGTTTAACTCAGCCTCAAAATGTTCAAATATTGGCTATTATTTAGTTGTTGCTAATTAAAGACTTAGCTTGCCTTTTACTATCAGCCCCTGCAAGCATCGAACTTGTCTCCGTAGCTATCTCGGTGTGTCCATTGAAAATTTTGATAGCAGTGTTTCCTCTACACCCTCGGAGCATATAACAGGAAATGTATAATAAACTCTTAGTCATCGGACACTAAGCCGTCCGTCTTACATACATTCCCAGAAACCTTTTCTATACTTGATAGATAGGTATTTTGTGTAGGATAGGATTTGCACCTATCAACTTGGAACTAGCCTCCTCTTTTTTATATCCGATTTTTGTTGCAATCAGGGACTTAGTTAATGAAACTTTTCAATCCTTAAAAACGGCTAAGGGCTTTATTGCAACTGCTAGTTAAATCTTTACCTATTCCGCCACTACATTTACGGCTATTGCTTACAATGCCGCGCGTTCTTTATACCCTAATATGGTATAAGAAATATATTTCACAGCTCTTTAACTATATTTACATAGTTAGTAACTGTTGAAATCTTATCATCATTTGAAAATACTCAAATTAAAAATACTACAAGCAATATTAAAAATCTTATTCCCAATGCTATTAAAAATGGGGCTAAGCATATCCACCAACTAAATGTAACTAAACCAAATATCTTGGCCATTATTAATATCAATGATAAAGCTGAACAAAATCCCATAGATTATACCTCCAACTTAATACATCTATTTTCAAATTTTTTATAAGCATCAAAATACAATTCTTTTTTATCTCCATTAAAAGTACATTCGTAATACATACCATCTTGTAAACTTGTACTTAATAATGCTTTATGATTTTGCAATGACTTGTTGTACCACACTAAATAAACTTCATAAAGTGGATAATCATCACTTTTATCTAAATGTTCATCAGTATATTTGCGTACTTCTTCTATACATTTTTTAATAAATTCTTCACTTCCCATAATTAATTCCTCCTACAATATTTTTATAAATTTTCCATAAGCAAGAGCTACTTGATTTTCTATCCTACAACCTCTTGCATTTTCCCAGCCTTGCATAAATACTACTGCATCTGCTTTTGCTAATGCTCGTATTGATTTAGACAGATAATATATTCTTGCATCATATCCTTCTGGAACTTCATCTTCAAATATGCTATTTATTACTTCGTGTCCTTCTGATTCTAATTCTTTTACTAATTCTGCTCTTTCTTTTCTAATTTGTTCTTCACTTTTGCCATTCATTGGCTGACTAATCATTATTTTCATTTTCTTCCTCCATTTGTTTTATTTTCTTTATATATTCATCTACTAAATTTTTTCTTTTTTGAAAATACTCCATAACAATATCAACATTTTTTTCATTTTTACATTTCTCTATTATTTCACTCATCTTTTTTTCTTTTAATCCTATTTGAAGCATAATTGTAAGTATATCTTCTGTCATTTTATCTTCATCAAAATTATCTTCATTACCATATTTGCTTAAAAATTCACTTTCCATACTACTTCTCCATTTCTTTCTTGAATTTTTCTACTATTTCATTTACAAAATCATTGCTACTTGCTACTATTTCACATATATCCTCACAATCATAAGTTGTATCATCGCTTTGACTATGCCCATATTCCCATAACCAAACGTGCATTAATTCGTGCTTTAACGTTCTTATCATATTTGGACAGCCTTCCAATAACAAGACTTCTTGTGTTTCAAACTCTGTTCTACCTAATACATCAGAACTCATCGCTCTTCCTGTCATAGTTGGTTTATCTACTATTTTTATAGTCCACTCTGCATTATTTATATTAAATTTCATAATCTACTCCTTATCCTCATTAATTGGATTAACAGTTATTTCTGTAGTTGTTATGTCATTGTTCCACATACCACTTGTTATACTCAGTTTTACAGAAACATCATTATACTTTTTGCAAAATTCTTCTATTTTTTCTGTTATTATTTCAATATCTTTTTCCATGAACTCCTCCTATCCTACCGCACGAAGCCAAAAATGTTTTGCTAAAATTATGAGATTTATAAATATCAAAGTAGCTGAAACTCCAAAAGAAAAATATTTTTTACCTATAAAATTTTTTATCATCTCTTTTATTAAATAACCATTCCAAAAGCATTGAATAAGCCAATATAATAATTCAACTATAAAATCTATTATAAAATCTTTCATCTAATCTACTCCCTATAACCATCATAAATTTCTATGTCCCAGCTATCATGTTCCTTATCATAATTTAAAATTAAATCTCCTTCTTCTACTTCTTTGCACAGTTTCATTAAATCCTCTAATGAATTTATATCCACATAAGCATCTTCATACCAATGCTCTGGTTCTGATTCACTATCAAATCTAGAAAGTTCGCCTGATTTTCCATTATATTCTTCTGGTATGTGTTCGTATTTCTTATCTAAACCAATCCCACCACAACCACTTGTACTTATTAATTTAAATTTCATCTAATTCACACCTTTTAATCCTTTCCCTTACTTCTTTATTACAATTTTATCTGTTATTTCTGGTACTTCTTCAAAGAATTTTTGCTTAGCCCAGCTTGGTAGTACTGGTAATAACTCATCTTGAAATATTATAAATGCAGTACAAGATAAATACTTCGTCCTTAAAGCATATAATGGATTTACAGCATACCATTTTGTGTCATTTATATTGACTTCCTTTATGACTTTTAAATCTTTCATTTTCCTTATAAATTTTCTCGTTTGCCTATCAGTACAACCAAATATCTCTGACATCTTTTCAAGGGTTAATGGCTTTATTTTTTCATTCCTATATCCTAATAGCTGATTATCTCCAATGACATAGTGTAAGATCTTATAAAACTTCCCACAATCATTTATTGTGCAACAGTCTGGTAGCTGTCTATCAAATGGCAACCACAATCGGTCTTTATTATATTCAAAAATCAGCCCTCTTTTAGAAAATAAACTATCCACAAATGAGTATTTAGTTCTGTATTCTCCATTACTGTCTATTATCCAAGATTTTTTTATTGATTTTTTGTCATTCCTAACTTAGCCTCCTCCAAAATGGAATTTTAAGTTCCATATTTTTTAAAAAATGGAATTTTAAGTTCCACAATGTAAAATCTGTGTGTCCTTACTCTCTTAATATTTACAAGCTCTTTTTAGCCCAATTTTACGGTAAAAGTTATTATATATATAATAAGGAACTTCTCCGAAGTATTTGCTTATGTTTTTTCTTCGAAGCATCTTCTACAACACAAAAAGAGCGATATTAATAAACGAATTTAATCGCCTATTATATCGCTCCGTTTTAAGCAGTCTATATGGTGAATAATCATTCTATAATTATCCCTTTTTTGGATCTTTCAATTATCTTTTTATGATTATTCAATAATTTACTTATATTTATTTTTTTCAATTACATTTTTATATTAGCATAATTTTTAGCACTTGTCAATCCTCTTTGCTATTTTTTTTTGAAATTTTTATCAATGTGAATTGTAACATCAAATTAGCAAATTCTCTTATATCAATACTTTCAAAATTGACCAAAATTGACAATGATAAAATTAGATTATAAAATCAATTGAAAAATCTTTTGAAATATATATAAAGCCGTTTTTAAATTTTACGGTTATTTGAGTGGGTAACGAGCCACCCCTTCAAGTATCATATTATAGGGGTAGGGTATACCTATAATATACTAATATGACTTATTACACCATAATTGCACTTGATAGACTGTAGCTATATCAAGTATTACATCGATGTAAAATAAAAAATTAATGCAATAAATAACGCAATAGCTTTTTAAATTGTTGTGTTAGTACATTATTGTGTACATTTTAGTATATATATAAATATATAAGATAGTAATACAAAAATAGTTTACAGTATGCGAAAACAGTTTACACTATATAATATATAATATATAGAATAGAATATAATATATAATAATATAAAATATATGTAATACAAAAATAGTTTACAGCATAAAAATATAATAATATAATACAGTATATAAAATAAAATAAAATATACTATACAAAATATAATAATATACAATACATAATACATAATATAGGTGTAATATAAAAATAGTTTACATTAATCAATAGTAACAATAATATATATTATTTATAATAAATTATAAAAAAGTATTGTAGAATAATGCTAATTATTATATAATAGTTTTGTTCCTTTAATTACCTCCAGAAAGGAGCAAATATGAATACAAATGACTTGATTGCTCTATTAGTTATATTAATAATAATATTGACTAGTGGAAACAATCACAAAGACCAAAGCTAGTACGAAAGTACATAGCGAAAGAGTAGGAATTTGCTGTATTTTCCTACTCTTTTTTTTGTTCCTTCTTCATTACTATGAACAACAAACGACTATAATATAATACCGACCAAAATATTATATTATTTGAAAAGATGGAGGAATAAAAAATCATCTCATCTTTTACAATATTTATTATACTATATTGTAATAAAAAAGTCAAACATATTAAAAAAAAATTATATTAATTTAATAAAAGCTATTATTTTAATCTTGTCAAATTCTTTTATTTACTGTATAATATCATCAAATAAGGGGGATTGTCATAATGGAAACAATAAAAGATATATTTCATTTAAAATCCAAAAAAGAAGAATTACAAGAACAAATAAACAAACTAGAACAAACTTATAAAGAGAAAGAAATAACCTTAAAAAATAATATAAAAGAAATTGAATTAACTTATAACAATAAAGAAAATTCAATAAATACATCAATAAAAAGATTAGAAGATGAGCAAAAATTGCTTAATGATGAAAATAATAAATTAAAAACAGAACAAGAATATTTGAATAACACATTAGATCTTATTAAAATTGATATTGCGAACAAGAATCACGAACAAAAAAGGCTATTTGAAATTATAAAAAATTATGAATATTTTTTTGTAGAAAATGAATTAAAAAGAATTGAAACAATGACAGGCATTGAGTTTGAAAGATATTGTGGTAAATTATTAGAAAATTTGAATTTTACAAATGTTAAAGTAACTAAACCAACTGGCGATGAAGGAGCAGACGTGCTAGGAGAATATAATAACATTAAATATATATTTCAATGTAAAAGATATTCTAATAATGTAGGGAATGATGCAGTACAAGAAATTTATACAGCCAAAGGACTTTATAAATCTTCTAAAGCTGTAATTATTACAAACAATTATTTTACAAAACAAGCCAAGAGTGAAGCATTAACTCTTGATGTGGAATTATGGGACAACACTATATTATCTCAAAAAATAGCTGAAGCATATAATTTTAGTATTAAAAATTTAAGTATTATTAATGGAAAAACTAACTATAACCTATTAACAGCATTAAAAATCATTGAATGGATCATAAAAGATAAATTAAAATACATTGATAACTATGGAACATTAAATTATTTAAATAATAGTAAAAATAGATATTGCGATGTTGATTTTTATAAAGCTATAGAATTATTGCAAGAGCTAAAAATTATTGGTAATAAAGAATGGAAACGAATAAGTGATACACAACAAACTTATATTTACAAAGTTTTAATATAGTCTTTTTAAGGCTATATTTTTTTATTTTTTAATAAAAAACGCTTGACTTCGTATAACGTATATGATATAATATAAAATGTAAGGAGGTTGAAAATATGGAGGAAGAAAAAACAAAAAGAAACTATCAAAGAGAATATGAAAACGAGAAAAGCAAAATAAAACGATATACTATAAGAGTCCCGAATTATATGGCAAAGGCACTAGATGAAAAGTTAAAGAAAGAACGGCAGAACCTATTCAAGCATGGCACTTGAAGCAATAGAAAAATATTTAAAAAAATAATAAAAATTTTACTAAAAACTATTGACAACGTATAACGTATATGATATAATATAATCAAGTTAAGGGAAAAAGTAACGACGAGTAAATGGTGATATTGGAAAAAGTAGAAAAGCACTTGTATTACTACAAAGACCTTAACCTAAAAAATTTAAAGAGTTCAAGAAGTTCGCACCTTCTCAAACTCCAACAAATAATAAAATAAAATAGACTACCACATCACAATTATTTTACTACTCTATTTGTATTTTAGAATAAAAGTTGGAATTTGTCAAGTGTAATTTTTAGAACTCTAGAAAGGAGTAAAAAATGATTAAATTATTAAGAAAAATCAGACAAAACAAACAACAAAAGGCTTTAAAAGAAAGATTACACAAACAATTTTTACAAGCTAAAAAATGGGCTGAGGAAATTTAGCATACTATCATAAGTTGAACAAATCAGGGGGATTTATTCCCCCACCAAAAACAAGTCAAACAAAACCTCGAAAAGAATTTGTAATAAATAAATTTAGGAGGATTTAAAAATGAAAAATCAAGAAAATAAAATAGATATATTAAAAGAAATTATAAAGGAAAACGAAGAGTTAAAGGAGCAAAACAAAAAACTAGAAAATAAATTATTTTGGACTAATAATAGTTTAGAATATAATGAATATTGGTTTAAATATTGGTATGAAGAAAATAAAAAAGCACAAGAAAAAATTAAAGAACTAGAGCAACAACAAAAACAATACACAACACCAATTGAAAGTATAGAACAATTAGAATATTTAGAAAAAGCATTAAATAAAAAAGGCAATATTGATATGAAATTTGTAAAAACTACTGTTGCGGTATTATTGAAAGCTATGAAATATAATAAATTATGCGAAAGTCATAAAATAGCATAAAGGGAGGAAATAGAAATGGAATTAAATAATTTAAAAGAAATAAAAAAGGCACTTTATAGAGAACAAAAAAGCAAAAATAATCATGAACTAAAAAATAGATTATCAAAAAAAGCAATAAAAGAATTAAATAAAACAGCTTTTGAATATATCAACAGATTATCAGAGGATCAAATAAAAACAATAATGAGTATTGCATTTTAAAAAAGGAGGAAATGAAAATGTATTTAATATTAGATGATAACAATATTTGGCAAGCATCAACTAACACACTAGAAAAAGCAAAACAACTATTGGAAGATGTAAAGAAAGTTGACCAGAAAATCTGGGGTACTAAAAATATAAAACTAGCAGATTATAAAATTGTAAAAGAAATTAAATTATAAAAAAAAGCATACTATCAAATAAGTTAAACAAATCCTTATAAAAAATAGAAAGGTTAAAAGGTGATAAAAATGATAAAAATTGAAAATATAGAAGAAAAAACAAATATATTAAATAAAACATATTATAATAATTATTTACTAAAATTGGAACAAACAGACCCAAAGCATTTTAAAAAACTTTTAAATGATTATATTGTATTAAAAACAGATGATAACTTATATATAATATTAAACATCAGTACTCCAAGTATTAATACGACTTTATGGTTTGATGATGAGTTACCTATACCAGAAAAAACAGAAGAATTATTTATAAAAGAAAACATGAAATTGAACGGCTCACAACTTACAAGATATATTGATAATATTAATAATGCTTATTTATATAATCCATATAAAGGAGTAAAAGAAAACTTATTAACTGTATCATGTGATTATAGAGCCGATGCAATAAGCAATTTAACATATAATAGAGATTTAACAGCAGATGAAAAAGTTGTTATAAAATCAATAATTGATGTTTTAATTGATAAATATGTTAAAAGATTAAAAAAATACTATAAAAGATATAATGACAAAATTTGTTGTTGCGGATATTGGGTAAATAGATAAAAGGAGAATTAAAAAATGGAAACAATAAAAAAAGAAGATTTTAAAAAATTAAATAAAGATTATAAAACAGTAATAAACGGACAACCTTACATATTAAAATTAACTATAAATGGGACTTGTTTAGTCCCTATAAAAATAATTTAGGAGGATCTAAAAATGGATAAAATAAAATATGTACATCTACAAGTTGAAAAAGACGGTAAAAAGACAGTTTATACAATATACGATATGTACGGAGCTTTAGCAACATTTAAAAACAAAGAAGATGTAAGGCATTATTTATATATGTATAATAACGTATATGAAAGACCTGTAAAAATAGTTGATATTACACATATAAATTATAATTTACAATGTAATATATTAGCATTTTAGGAGGTTTTGAAAATGAATAATATAAACGAATTAGAAAACTTTTTATATTATTTACAAGATAAAATTAAAGATTGTTATAAACAAGAAACAAAACAAGCTATTGACAGATTTTTAAAAGAATTTAAAAAAGGAGTTGATTTAAAATGAATATGAACTATAACGAATTTGTAAAATATATGTTTTCATTAGGCTTTGACTGGTTAGACATCGAATATTATTGGAGACATCAAGACGAACTAAAAGCACTATTAAATAGACCATTAACAGATGAAGAAAAAGAACAACAAAAAAGGGTTGAAATATTAAACAATATATAATAAAATAATAAAATATAAAGAAGGTGATAAAATGGAAGATATAAAACAAAAAATAATTGATTTTTATAAAAATTATGATATTAATATATCAATAGAAAAAATAGTAGAAGCGTATCAAGTAGACAGATATTTTTTAAGACTTGATAGAAGTAATAAAACAAGAATTATGAATATAGAAAAATTAGTAGATGACTTATCCGCAGAATTAGGAATAAAAAATATAAAATTTACAACAGATTTTGAAACTGGTGGAATTGTTTTTGAAATACCTAAAAAAGACCGTAAAACATTATATATAAAAGACCTTGCAGGAGCTTGCGAGCTTGCATCAAAAGGCTTGCAAGTTTGCTTTGGTAAAGATTTAAATAATAATAATTACATAGTAGATTTATGTAATACACCACATCTACTAATTGCAGGAACTACTGGAAGTGGTAAAAGTATGTTTATAAATTCAATTCTTATAAACCTATTAAATAATTATAAAAAAGACTATTTGGAGCTATCATTGATAGACCCTAAAAAAGTAGAATTAAGTATATATAAGAATGTTAAACAGGTAAAAGAAATTGCAAATACTCTATCAGAAAGTAGAAAGGTTTTAGAAAATATATTACTTGAAATTGATACAAGATATAAACAACTAGAATTAATAAATTGTAGGAACATAGAAAGTTATAATCAAAAAGCATTTAATAAAATGCCTTATAAAGTAATTATAATTGATGAGTTAGCAGATATATTGTTACAAGATAAAAAAGAATGCCAAAATGCAATAAAAAGAGGATTAAATGTAAATAGCCTTGAAAATATAATTTGTAGGATTGCACAAATTGGGCGAGCTTGCGGTGTACATTTAATTGTAGCAACACAAAGACCATCAAGCGATATTATTACTGGACTAATTAAAGCAAATATTCCAAGCCGTGTTGCTTTCTCTGTATCTAGTAGAATCGATAGTAGAGTTATTTTAGATGAAAAAGGAGCAGAAAAATTGACAGGCAAAGGCGATATGCTTTTCAAAATGGTTGGAGATGAGGAGATACACAGAATACAAGGTGCTTTTGTATCAGATGAAGAAATAGAAAAAGCAGTTAATGAAAATATAGATCAAGAAGAAATACAAAAACAAAAGGAAATGAAACAATTAAAACAACAACTAGAAGAAAAACAAAAAATAGAATATGAAAAAGAACAAGAGCAAAAAAGAAAAGAAAAAGAAAAACAAAGAAAACACAATAAAGAATTAATCACAGACGAGAAAATTAAAATTGTTTGTAATGTTTTCGGTGAATGGTTTCTAATGGTATTAGGTGCTATTTTAAGCAGTATATTGCCTTTTATTTTAGTATTTTTCTTATCTCCTCCAGTTGCAATTATTCTTCTTATACTTGCAATTGGTAGCGTTATATATGGGTTAATCTGGAAAATAAGAAAAGAATTAAAGGACTTTAAAAATTCTTATTATTACAAATCATTGATAGAATAAAAAAGAAGCCTAAAATAAGCTTCTTTTTTTGTGCGTGAGCTTGCAGGAGCTTGCGAGCTTGCATCAAAATATTTTATCCTTTATTTATATCATCACCCTTTATAAGACAAAATTTGCCATTTAGGGGCGTTTTTTGTTCTGGGCAATATAATTTCATACCTTTAATATTAAAAACGATTTTAGAGGGCATTTTGTGTTTAATCTGGAGGAAATATTTTAATTCTTTTATATTTTTACATGAATTTCAGATGAAGGTTAAATATCATATATATTTTATTATAAAATATCCTTAGGGCTTGCATTTTTTAGCCATTTTCCCTCATTTTCTTTTTTAATTTATAATATCTATCTTTCCATTTTTTTCTACTAGCCATAAGAGATGTTATACCGTTTCTTTAATTCTTTGATTTCTTTATTAGCCTCATCTCGTTCAAATTCTATCTTTTCAAGTCTGTCATTTTCTTTGTTTAATTCTTTATTGCTTATTTCTAGCTCTTTTATGTATTGTAAAAGTGTTTCTTGTATTTTTATCAGTCCATCTGCTTTGTTTATTTTTGTTTTATTCATCTTTTCATATTCTATCCAATGTTGCATCGTTTCTTTTGCTTCTTCTATCTCTTCTTTACTTAACACTTTTCTTTCATCTCCTTATAAGCTAAATCTATCGTTTTATTTATATCATAGGCTTGCATATTTAATTTTTGTATAAATTCTTGATATTCCTCTTTATTTGCTGGTAAATAATAGCCATTAT
>CAZUHD010000007.1:0-32613 GCA_964620415.1 uncultured Clostridium sp. | reverse complement strand
TTGATAGAATAAAGCTTGAAACTGATTTAAAAAATAATGGTGCTACTAAAGTATTTCATATAAAAGCTAATAGAACTATTGAAGATTTCTTTATGTATGATATTGATGGAATAGTTAATTTTTTAAAAATACAAAAGCCTAAAGTATTAAAGGGCTCAGCAGGGTTAGAAAAATTAGAAAATCTATTTTTAAAAGCTAATAGAATATATCAAAAAGGTCATAAATGTTCTGGCTTTATAGATTCACTAAATATGGATATTATTTTTCCTAAAATATGTAATGAAATAAAACCACTTTGTGTGCAGTTAGGATTAAAAATAAATTGCGATTCTTGTAAAAACAATGGCTCAAAATGAAACATTGTTTTTATTAGCTTTAAAGTAATGCATTATCAAATGCAGGTGTAACTGATGTAACTTTTGAAAAAGTAACATTAGATAGAGATGATGGAAAAACAGTGTATGAAATTGAATTTCGTAAAAATAATCAAAAATACAAAGCTGTGAAACTCTTTAATTTCACAGCTTTGTAAATTGGTATATTAAAAAACAACATCTCTCATGTAAAAAAATACCAACCAAAATTTTAAATTAATAAAACGAAAAATTATACCCCACGAAGGGAAAAAATGTATTAAGAATTTTTCCTAAACAGTAACATAAGGCTCAGTTAAACTTAAAATTTTTATTTCGTTTCTCCATTTAATAAATATTCTAAAAATTCTTTAAACTCTTGTCACATATCAATATATCATAAAAATTGTGTTTTGTTTTTTATCCTTATATAATAAATTTATCAAATATTTTTATAAAATTTGAGAAAAAAGCTCAAAAATTATTGCTATTTTTAAGATAATAGCATATAATATAATGTGAGAGGAGAAAAATTAAAATGTTAATAAGATTTAGTTTTAGAAATTTTAAATCCTTTAAGGATGAAAATTTGCTGGATATGGAAGCTACATCATTAAAAGAACATGAATATAATGTTGTAAAAACTGATAATGTAAACCTTTTAAAAGTAGCAGCAATATATGGGGCTAATGCAAGTGGAAAAACGAATGTATTACAAGCATTTGATTACATGAAAAAAAGAATATTAGTAAGTGATGATTCAAAAGCAAATTCTCCGTTAGACGAAAAAAATGTATATAGTTTTATGATAAATAATGAGCCAATTAGTTTAGAAGTAGAAATACTTGCAAAAAACAATAAAATTTATAAATATGGTTTTGATATATTAGAAGATAAAATAATTTCAGAATGGTTATATGAAAAAAGAAAAAATAAATTTTACAAAATATTTGAAAGAAATAATAATAATGTTCAAATTATGAAAGTAAAAAATAAATTATTTGATTTAGCAAATATTGATGATAAAAGTTTATTTTTAAAATCATTTAGAGCAATAGATAAAAGTAATGAAGATTTTAATAATGTATATGACTGGTTTATTAATGCTAATTATTTAGATTTAGGTGACCCAAAATTTGAAGATGCTTTAAATAAGAGAATATCATTAAAAATAATTGAAGATGAAAAATATAGAAACGAATTATTAGCTTTTATTAAAACTTTTGATGCAACAATAGATTCAATCAACATTTTTCCAAGTTCTTTAGAAGAAATAAAAAATACAAATGGAGTTGTAAAAGTAGAGCTAGTTCATAACTACAAAGAAGGAAAGAAAGCATTACCTATTTTATTAGAATCAAATGGAACTATGAAAATGTTTCATTTATTTGATTTCTTTATGGATGCATTAAAAAATGGAATGGTGTTATTTATTGATGAATTAGATGCAAAATTACACCCATTGCTAACAAGATATATTATTAATCTATTTCATAATAGCGAAACTAATATAGGTAACGGACAGCTAATATATTCTACACATGACACAGTAAACTTAAATAAAGATACATTTAGAAGGGATGAAATATGGTTTACCGAAAAGAATAGAGATGGTGTATCTGAAATTTATGCATTATCAGACTATATACTAAAAGATGATGAGGAAGGCAAAAACAAAACAGGAAAAAAAGTTAGAAATGATGCAACATACAACAAAGATTATTTAACTGGAAGATATGGTGCTATTCCAGTATTAGAGGAGTTTGACATAATAAATGAAAAACGATAATGTATCAAGGAAAAGTAAATTTAAAAGTAGAAAGCAAGCACCAGCTAACTACTTAATAGTATGTGAAGGAAAGGAAACAGAACCTAACTATTTTAATGGATTAAAAAGACAAATTAATGAGAAGTATGGAAACAAAGTGGATGTTTTAATTCCCAATATAGAGATTAAAGGAACTGGAAGAAATACTACAGATTTAGTAAAATACACTCAAAAATTTGTAAATTATGCAAGTAAAGTTTATGGACAAGCATCAAAAAGAAATCCAATGACAAAGGTCTATAAAATTGTAGATGGTTTAAAGGAATATATAATATAACCATAAATGTGGACATAATAAAAGAAGGAAAACCTATATTGTGTCCACATTTATAGATATATTATTTTTTTATAAAATCTTAACAGCTTATGAATATCTTGTTTTTATTATAATATATATGGCTTAAGAGGTGTATATTTTGAATAAGGATAAGATAAAAATATATTACAAATTTAATAAGACAAAGCCATCTATTGATAAAGTTATTTGTCAAATGTTTTGTGATTTTATTCAAAAAGAAAATAATAAAAATATTGAAAAAAAGGCTGGCAAAATATAAACCTCACGTTACAAATTATTTAAGTAGTATATATTTATACTGGAAGGAAAGAAATGTTTGAACAAAGTAGCCAAAGTTATAGAGTAGGAATGTATATTAGATTATCACGAGAGGATGGTGATAGTGGGGAAAGTGAAAGTATTGGAAATCAAAGAAAAATAATTGAAAGATTTGTAAAAGAAAATAATTTAAATGTTATTGATGAATATGTTGATGACGGAGTATCTGGGACTACGTTTGATAGACCTCAGTTTAATAGATTAATTACAGATATAGAAGCCAAAAAAATTAATATGGTAATAACAAAAGATTTATCAAGACTTGGTAGAGATTATATAAAAACTGGATATTACATTGAAAATTATTTCCCTGAAAATCAGGTTCGATATATTTCAATATTAGATGGCATAGATACATATAGTGAAACAGTAAATAATGATATTACACCATTTAAAGCTATATTAAATGATATGTATGCAAAAGATATTTCTAAAAAGATAAGAAGTGTTTTTAAAGAAAAGCAAAAGCAAGGAGAGTATTTATGTAGCATACCTGCATATCGGATATAAAAAAGATGGGGCTAACAAAAATAAATTAGTAATTGATGAAAATGTTGCAGATATTGTTAGAAAAATTTTTGAAATGTATTCAAATGGAATTGGTAGTAAATTAATTGTTAAATATTTAAATGATAATCATGTTTTAAGTCCATCAGGATACAGAAAAACAAATATTGTACAAGATGAAGAAACAAATTTTAAATGGAATGAAACAACATTATGCAATATGCTAAAAAATGAAGTTTATATTGGAAATACCATTCAAAATAAAGTATCTGTAGTTTCATATAAAGTAAAGAAACTTCGTAAAGTAGAAAAAGAAAAACATATTAGAGTAAATGATACACACGAAGCAATTATTGATAAGGATGTATTTGAAAAAGTTCAAATAATACATAAAGAAAGAGCAAAAAAAGTTGTAAAACAATATGATTATTTACTTCGAGGATTACTTTATTGTAAACATTGTCGGCTTGCAAATGCAAATCGTATTAAAAGTAAATTCTCATTGCAATCGCCCTAAAATTCCATATATCGTGGATAGCGGATATAAAAAAAGGGGATGTTATACAAGAAATTTAAATTATTATAAGTTAGAAGAAAAAATATTAGAAGTCATAAAAAAAGTTTGTAAAATTTATGCAAATAGATCAATGTTAGAAGAAACCTATAAAAAGGTAACAAATAAAAAAATAGACTTATTGCCATCTGTAAAAAAACAAATAGATTGGGTAGAAACTAAAATAATGGAAAATAACAAAATAATGGATGAATTATATGATGATAAATTAAAACGGAATAATAACAGAATCAGACTTTATAAGAATTTCTCAAAAATATGTTAAAGAAAGAGAAAAATTAACTTTAAAAAAATCTGAATTAATGGATAATTTGCAAACCTTACAAAATCAACAATTAGATAGAAATAAAAAGAGTGATGATAAAATGAATGATTTAATAAATGAATTTTTAGAAATGAAAGAAATAGATAAATCATATTTATATAGACTTATTGATAAAATTGAAATTGATAAAGAAAAAAATGTATTTATTACGTTTAATTTTGCACCATTAAATACAATTAATGAAAATATAGATGACTTTGCTCCTACCTGGTAGATTTTAGAAAATAAGCAAAATGTAGGACAATCTACATTAATTTTTATAATATAGGTGGAAGTTAATCAAACTTTCACCTCAGAATCTTATTAACTTCTATATAAAAAATTTATTTCAAAATTGTTTGCAATGTAAATTTATTTTCTCTAGGTTTTATATAATTTATTGCCAAGCTTAAATTTTACAAGTCTATGAGTTTACAGGATAATATGATTATTACAATACTTTTTTAAAATCTTGAAAAGTTTCTATTTTTATGATATTAAATATATGGGTGAAATTAATGGATATGTGTACAATGTACAAGATGGAATTATTATTGATTAAGCAAATGGAAGAAGTAAGCTTGAAAATTAGGAGGCAATAATTTGTACTTAAATTTGTTGGAGGACAGAAAAAGTAATAATAATTTTGTAGAAAAATTTTTTTAGATAATAAAAGTAGAAAAGGAAATAGCTTAGCTTGAACTACTGATGAAAATTCAGTATGTATATCAAAAAATGCAAAAGTACGGAAAAGCATATGAAAAAAACAATGAAAAATATGTTTATAATCTGAGTTTGACAGGAGAAATAAATAAATTTATAAAATCTAATTGACAAAAAAACAGATGTTTGATATAACTATATGAAATTAAACATTATTATATAATATAAATAAAAGTTGGTGAAAAAAATGGAAGTAATTAAACCTTTTGTTAAATGGGCTGGTGGAAAAGGAGCTTTAATACCACAATTAAGAAATTTTTATCCATTTGAATTGGAAAATGATACTATCAATAAGTATGTTGAACCATTTGTTGGTGGTGGTGCAGTTTTAATAAATATATTACAAAACTATAAAGTAAGAGAAGCTTATGCTTTTGATATAAATAAAGACTTAATAAATTGTTATAATGTTATAAAAGAAAATGTAGAAGAACTTATTAAAGAATTAAAAATAAAAGAAAAATCATTTTTAGAGTTGGAAAACGAAGATAGGCAAACATATTTCTATAATGTAAGAAAAAAATATAATTCTTATAAAATAACTGAAAATGAGTTAAATGTTAAAAGAGCAGGAGAATTTATATTTTTAAATAGAACTTGTTTTAATGGTTTATACAGAGTTAATAAAAATGGAGAATTTAATGTGCCTTGTGGTAAATATAAAAAACCTTGTATATGTGATGCAAATAATTTAAGAAAATTGTCTTTATTAATTAAAAATGTAATATTTCAATTTGGCGATTATAGTAAAAGCGAGAAATATATCGATAGTAATACATTTGTGTATTTTGATCCACCATATAGACCTTTATCAACAACTTCTGGGTTTACATCTTATACAAAAGAAGATTTTAGTGATGAAAATCAAAAAGAGTTAGCAGAATTTTTTAGAAGATTAGATAAAAAAGATGCAAAATTAATGTTATCTAATTCTAATCCTAAAAATACAAATAAAGATGATAATTTCTTCGAGAAAATATATAAAGGATTTAATATAAATAAAATTTCTGCCAAGAGAATGATAAATGCAAATGCAACAGGAAGAGGAGAAATTTCAGAATTATTGATTACAAATTATGAGGAGATACATGGATGTATTCAGGAAAATTCTATTTTGAAGAAGGTAGCTTTAAGTTAATTAATGATGATACCTTTAATACATTAAAGAGATTTGAAGAAAAAAGTATTGATATGATATTTGCCGATCCACCCTATTTTTTATCTAATAATGGAATAACTTGTAGTGGTGGGAAAATGGTAAGTGTAAATAAAGGAAATTGGGATAATTATTTAGATGTAAATGATAAACACCAGTTTAATAGAAAATGGATTAGAGAATGCAATAGAATATTAAAAGATGAAGGTACTATATGGATAAGTCGGAACATTACATAACATATATTCAATAGGAATGGCACTAGAAGAAGAAGGTTTTAAAATAATAAACAACATTACTTGGCAAAAGACTAATCCACCACCTAATTTGGCTTGCAAAGCATTTACACATTCTACAGAAACAATTTTGTGGGCTAGAAAAAACTTAAAAAATTCAAAATATACTTTTAACTATGATGTTATGAAAAAATTAAATGGCAATAAACAAATGAAAGATGTCTGGACAACTTCACTTACAAAACCATCTGAAAAGAAACAAGGAAAACATCCAACACAAAAACCATTAGAAATTTTAGAAAAAATTATTCTAGCATCTACAAAAGAAAATGATTTAATTTTAGATCCTTTTTGTGGAAGTAGTACAACAGGAATTGCAGCCAATAAATTAAATAGAAATTACATAGGAATTGATAATAAAAAAATGTATTTAGATTTATCTATAAGAAGGTATGAGGAATTAGGAGGAAAAAATGTCAGTACCAAAGTATGATGAAATGTATAATGATTTTTTAAAAGTTTTACAAGACGGAAAACAACATGATATAAAAGAAATAAGAGAAAAAGTAGCTCAGATGAAACAAATAACTGAGAATGATTTAAAAGAAACTCTAAATAGTGGAAAATGCAAGTATTTTAATAGAATAGGCTGGACAGCAACATATTTAAAGAAGGCAGGGTTAATAGATAGTAGTAGAAGAGGAATATTTAATATTACAAGTGAAGGAAATAAAATAATTAAGATTGGAAAAAAGATAGATAATCAACTTCTTCTAAATTATGAATCTTTCGAAAAATTTAAAGAAGCAATCAGTACAAAAAAAATCAAGAATAGCTTACAAGAAGAAATAGAATTAACTCCTCAAGAAAAAATAGAAAATGCTATTCAAGAAATTAATAATGAACTAGAGGATAATTTATTAGATGAAATATTAAAACAAACAAGTGATTTTTTTGAAGAGTTATCAGTGAAGTTGCTCTTAGCAATGGGATATGGAAAGACTGAAAATGCGGTTGTTACTCCTAAAACAGGAGATTATGGAATTGACGGATTTGTTTTAGAGGATGAACTAGGAATAAATACAATATTTATTCAGGCTAAAAGATATGATAAGGACAATTCTGTATCAAGACCTGAAATTCAAAAATTTGTTGGAGCAATGTTAGGTAAAAATGCTAAAAAAGGTGTATTTATTACAACCAGTTATTTTGCAAAAACAGCAATAGAGTATGCTAATAATCAAAACATCATTTTAATAGATGGACATAAACTGGTTCAACTTATGATAAAGTATAATGTAGGGTGTTATACAGAAAATAATTACAGTATAAAAAAATTGGATTTAGATTTCTTTGAAAATATATAGTGAGGTGATAATACATGAAAGGGAATTTTGCAGAATGGTTATTAACATTTACAGATAGTATATCTAATTATAAATATTATATGGATTTTGAAACAATATATAAGAATGCAGAAATTTATAAAGTAGAACTAAATATGATGAATTCTTTAATTGGAAGTAAAAATATTGAAAAAGACTTTGAAAAACTAGTACAAAAATATCCAGAGGTTTTAAAATGTATTCCGACATTATTAGCAGTAAGACAATCAGAAATAATTATTTTAGACGATGACGGAAATAAATTTGAATACAATTTTAATAAAATGAATTATGATATTTCACAATATATGATATTTATGAAGGAAACAGGTTTATTTAATTTATTACAAAAACATTTAGTTAATAACTTATATGATTATGTTTTAGGTGTTGAGTGTGGCTTGAATTCAAATGCTAGAAAAAATCGTGGTGGACACTTAATGGAAGATATAGTTGAAAGATTTATTCAAAAAGCAGGATTTAAGAAAAATGAAACATATTTTAAGGAAATGTATTTACAAAATATAGAAAGAAAATGGAAATTAGATATGTCATTTATTAGTAATAAAAATCAAGCTACAAAACGATTTGATTTTGTTATAAAAACTGACAAATGTATTTATGGAATTGAAACTAATTTTTATGCTTCAGGTGGCTCGAAACTAAATGAAACTGCTAGAAGTTATAAAATGTTAGCAGAAGAATCAAATAAAGTAGTTGGATTTGAATTTGTCTGGTTTACAGATGGAATGGGATGGTATCAAGCTAGAAATAACTTAAGAGAAACATTCGACAATATGGAACATATATACAATATTGCTGATATGAAAAATGGAATAATAAAAGAAAAGTTTATTTAAAAAATTGAGAAATTTAATGGGTAAAAAAGATGTAGCAATATTTTTGATGGTGAAATATTTTGGCTGTTTAAAGAATTGAAGATTGAATGTAAAAAAATATATTAAGATATTATTGAATAATAATAAAAAAATTTATCCTCAATTAACGAAAAAAGAGATAATTTTGCTCTTATCAAACATTTTAGATTAAACCTATATTAAATTTTAACACGAGAGGTGGAAGTTAATCAAACTTTCACCTCTAATATTTGCTTTCCATCCGAGATGGAAAAGGAATAAATGGATAATT
Source organism: uncultured Clostridium sp. (assembly GCA_964620415.1). Taxonomy (GTDB): domain Bacteria; phylum Bacillota; class Clostridia; order TANB77; family CAG-508; genus CAG-269. Next base: position 23,782 of record CAZUHD010000007.1, on the reverse strand, counting down.
ATTGGCGATTAATTTTGTATTTGCATATAAAGAAGAATTAGGATTAATTTCTCCAGTTACAAGATTTATGCCATCAGGATTAATCATAGGCATTATATAAATTGTAGTTGTATTATATAAATTTCTAGCATTTGTGCCAAAAATAGTTAAATCGTTTTTATAAGAATAACAATAGTCCGCAAGAAACTTCATCAAAAGGGGACAAGTTATCCATTCATTTGCATGTATGCCTGCTGAATAAAAAACTTCATTTTCTCCATCACCAATTTTTATAACAGGAATATTGTTTTCTAAAACACTTCTTCCCACATAGAAAATATCTAAAAAAGGATAGAGAGTTTTTAGAGAATTTAAATTTATTTGTAAAATTGAATAACTATAATTTATGTTAGTTGGTACTATAAAGCCTAAACCACCATTTATATAAGGCTCGAGTGCTCTCCAAGTTAGAGTTCCGACAATACCATCTGGATATAAACCAAAAGCTGTTTGAAAATTAATAACAGCATTTTTTGTTCCATTTCCATAAATTCCATCTAAAGAACCAAAATAAAACCCAAGTATTTTTAATATATTTTGTAAGAACTGGACAATAGGACCTATTGACCCTAAACGTAAAGTTTGCATAATAATCACCTAAAATATATTATGAAAAAGCGATTATATTGTGAAGATTGGACATAAAAAAATTAAATTCATATAATAGAAGAAGAGTGAATTAATATGTTCATTCTTAAATTTAGCACAAATTATTACAAAATAGGAGGTGCTAAAAGTGAAAAGTACGACAAAAATTATATTAATAATAATGCTAATTATAATTTTAGCAATGGTAATAGGGTATTCTGCACTTGCTACTCAATTAACAATAAATGGAACAGCTAAAATAAATGGTATATGGGATGTTAGGATTATTAATATTGAAGTACAATCTTGCAGCAATAATTGTGATCCTGGTAAACCAGAATATACTAATACAACTGCAACATTTAATGCTAGGCTTGTAAAACCAGGTGATTCAATAGTTTATGTAGTAACAATTAAGAATGAGGGAACACTTAATGCCAGACTTGAAAATATTATTTTTATGGAATATACTGGTTCACCTGCTATAATCTATGAAACAACACCACTTGACACGACATTAAATTCAGGGGAACAGACATCATTTTTGATAAAAATACGATATGATAAAAATTATACAGAAGTTCCAGAAATTAAAACTAAATCAATAGTAGGAATTATAGAGTATGTACAAGAATAACATTTAGTTTGTATAGGATAGATAGAAGAATTTAAATATAAAAAATCTTTTATCTATCCATAAAATTTTTAAAGGTAAATATAGAGCAATTTTGTATTTTTTTAAAGTATTGATTTTGAGTGATATTTATGATATATATTGTATAAATGGAGATGTATTTAAATGAAGAAAAAAAGTAAATTAATATTTGCTGTGATTATAGCTATAATTGTTGTAGTTGGTATATTTTTATTTATTAAGTTAAGAACAGATAAACCTGAAGCAACATTAGAAGATTATGTTTCAAAGATAAATTCAGTATCTTATGAAGAAATGTATGATATGCTTGATGATGAAAGTAAGAGCAAAATATCTAAAGAAGACTTTATCACTAGAAACAAAAACATATACCAAGGTATAGACATGACTAATATGAAAATAGAGATATTAAAGATAGAAAGATTAAATGGAAAAAGTTCAAAAATAACCTACAACACTAAAATGGGAGTATCAGGAGGAGAAGTATCTTTTGAAAATAATGTAACCCTAAATAAAAATAAACAAAATGAATATAAAATATCTTGGAGTTCAAATCTTATTTTTCCTGAACTAAATGATACAGATAAAGTAAAGGTAAATACGGTAGAAGCTACAAGAGGAACAATTACTGATAGAAATGGAGAAGAACTTGCGACAAATGGTAAAGCTTCTTCTATAGGAATAGTACCTCAAAAACTACAAGAACCTAGAGAAGGAAGCATTAAAAAAATAGCAGAATTGCTAGATTTATCCGAAGAAACAATAAATAATAAACTTAATGCTTCATGGGTTCAAGAAGATAGCTTTGTTCCAATAAAACAAGTTTCACAAAATGAAACAACTCTTAAAGAAAATTTATTGCAAATACCAGGAATAAAAATAACAACTGCTCAAGCAAGGACATATCCTCTAGGAGAAATAACAGCTAGCCTTACAGGATATATGAAAAATATAACAAAAGAAGAATTAGAAAGCATGACAGGATATACATCTACAAGCTTAATTGGAAAGGCAGGACTGGAAAAAATATTTGAACAAAGGCTAAAAGGAGAAAACGGATTAGAAATATATATTGTAGATGAACAAGGAAACAGAAAAAGTACAATTATAGAGCAAGCTAAAAAAGATGGAGAAGATATAAAGTTAACAATAGATGCTAATTTACAAAAACAGTTGTATAATGAATTAAAAAATGATGAGGGATTATTTGTAGTAATGGATTATAAGACAGGAGAAATACTTGCATTAGTAAGTACACCATCTTATGATGTTAATAAAATGACACTTGGAATATCGGACAAAGAATGGGAAGAAATTGCATCTAATAAAAAAACACCAATGCTTGCAAGATATTTACAAAGGTACTGCCCAGGATCAACCTTTAAACCTATTACAGCTGCAATTGGTCTTTCTACTAATTCATTAAGCACTGAAGATGTTTTCTCTTATTCAGGCTTAAGCTGGAAAAAAGATGACTCTTGGGGGGATTATACAATTACTACTTTAACTAAATATGATGGACCAAAAAATTTGAAAAATGCACTTATACATTCTGATAACATATATTTTGCACAAGCGGCATTAAAAATAGGTGCTTCTAATATTGAGCAAATGCTTAATAAGTTGAAATTCAATGAAAGTATAGATTTTGAAATGGAGCTTTCTAAGTCTCAGTATTCAAATAAAGATAAAATAGAAAGTGAAACTTTACTTGCAGATACAGGATATGGACAAGGTCAGGTTTTAGTTAATCCTATTCATATGGCTTCTATTTATTCTGCATTTACAAATAATGGAAATATGGTTAAACCTTATTTAGAATATAAACAAAATAAACAGGTAGAATATCTAGTAGAAAATGCATTTACGGAAGAGGCTGTTCAAGAAGTAAAAAATGATTTAATACAAGTTGTAGAAAATCCAGAGGGAACGGCAAAAGATATGAAAATAAATGGATTAACTATAGCAGGTAAAACAGGAACAGCAGAGCTAAAAACATCTAAAGGAGAAAAAGGAGAAACGATAGGGTGGTTTGACTGCTTTACTTTAGATAGTGATATGTCATATTTAGTTGAGGGAATGGTAGAAAATGCAAGTGAGAATGGTGGAAGCCATCATTTGATACCTATGATTAAGAAAATTTTTACGAGATAGGAGTGTAGTTATGAATAATGAAGAACTAGCAATTAAAGCTAAAGAAATTAGAAAAAGTATTATAAGAGAAGTTTATTTTGCAAAATCTGGACACCCAGGAGGCTCTCTTTCTATAGCAGATATAATGGCTGTTTTGTATTTTGATGAAATGAATATAGATGAAAAAAATCCTAATTTTGAAAATAGAGATAGACTTGTTTTATCTAAAGGGCATACAAGTCCAGCACTATATGCAGCACTTGCAGAAAGAGGTTATTTTGATAAAAAAGATTTAGATGGATTTAGAAATTCTAATAGTTTACTTCAAGGACATCCTAATATGAATGATGTACCAGGAGTAGATATGAGTACAGGCTCATTAGGTCAGGGATTATCTGTTGCAAATGGCATGGCAATATGTGGAAAATTAGACAATAAATCATATAGAGTTTATTGTATTTTAGGAGATGGAGAACTAGAAGAAGGCGAAGTTTGGGAAGCGGCTATGGCTGCTAATAAATATAAATTAGATAATTTATGTGTAATTGTAGATAATAATAATTTACAAATTGATGGTTCTATAGAAGATGTAATGAGCTCATATCCAATAGATAAAAAGTTTGAAAGCTTTGGGTTTAATGTTATTTCAATAGACGGACATGATTTTAACCAAATAAAAGATGCATTAAATAGAGCAAGCAAGTTAAAAAATAAACCAACATGTATAATTGCTAAAACAATAAAAGGAAAAGGTGTGTCTTATATGGAAAATAAAGTGGAATGGCATGGTAAGGCACCAAATGAAGAACAATACAAAATAGCTATGCAAGAATTAAGTATATAAGGAGGATTAGATGAAAGCTTTAATTACAGGAGCATCATCTGGAATTGGAAGAGATATAGCAAGAGAGATGTCTAAAAGAAATTTTGATTTAGTAATAGTTGCAAGAAATGAAAGCAAACTAAATGAACTTAAAACTGAACTAGAATCAAAATTTAATATAAATGTAAAAGTAGTTGCTATGGATTTAACAATTGAACAAAACTGTTTTGAACTTTATGAAAATAACAAAGATATAGATATGTTAATTAATAATGCAGGATTTGGTGTATTTGGTGAATTTATAAATACAGATATAGAAAAAGAATTAAACTTAATTAAAACCAATATAACTGCTATTCATATATTAACTAAATTATATCTAAAGGACATGGTAGAAAAAGACAGTGGAAAGATATTAAATGTATCTTCAATTGCAGGAAATATGCCAGGACCTCTTATGAGTGCATATTACGCATCTAAAGCTTATGTATTAAGACTTTCTGAAGGAATTAGAGAAGAATTAAAAAAGAAAAAATCTAAAGTTAAAATTAGTGTACTTGAGCCAGGACCAGTAAACACCAATTTCAATAAAGTAGCAGGGGTAAAATTTAATTTGAGTGCTAAATCAAGTGAGTATGTTGCAAAATATACAGTAGAAAAATTTTTGAAAGGGAAATTTGATATTATTCCAGGCTTTGAAGTAAAATGTGCAAAATTCTTTTCAAAAATAATACCAAATAATTTACTTGCAAAAGTTTGCTATCATATACAAGAAAGCAAAGAAAAGGGATAATAAAACAGTAAATATAGTTATATTAAAAAATAAAGGATATAGGAATGAAAAAATTAGATAAAGAAGAATTACATAGTATTTTTCTTGGAATGGAAAGTAATAGAGAATTTTATTTTAATAAACTATATAAAAAATATGGAAAATTAGTTTATGCAATAGCTTTTTCGATTTTGAATAATAGAGAAAATAGTGAAGATGTTATGCAAAAAGTTTATACAAAAATATGGAACATGGATAAACAAAAACTACCTAAGAGCAATGAAGCAAGCTGGCTATATTCATTAACAAAAAATGAAACATTAGATTTTATAAAATACCAAAAAAACTCTTTAAATATAGAAGAAGTATACTATATAAGTGAAGAAAATAAAGAAATAAATGAAATAATTGATAAGGATAGTTATAATAGAATAATATCTAAATTAGATATTAATGAGCAAGAAATAATTTCACTAAAAATACTTTCTAACTTATCATTCAAAGAAATTTCACAAGTATTAAATATTCCAGAAGGAACTGTAAAGTGGAAGTATTATAAGTCTATTCATACTTTAAAATTGCTATTAGGAAACTTAGGAATGTTTATTATAACATTTACTATTGGTTTAAAAACGGTATTTGCTAATCAAAAAAAGGCTTCTCAAGTTGAGGAAAAAAGCTCAAAAGATGAAAATATACCAAATTCGTCTACTACATCGACAGAAATGCTTGATACTGATAAATCAAAAAATCAGATAGAAAATGAAACAGAAGAAATTATACAAGAACCAGTTAATATAAATAAATATTATGAAATTGGAATTTTAGGAGTTTCATCAATGTTTTTAATATTCACTATAATTTTTACAATTATTTTCATAAAACACCAACTAAAAAGGAAACAAAAATCGTCTAAATAATAGGAGGTTGGTATATATGAACAAAAAAGTAAAAATAATAATAGGAATAATAATTTCAATAATAGTTTTATGGTTAATAATATTTTTTGTTGATTATTTTAGGGTATCACATTTCAAAGAACCCATATTTGTAATACATACAAATGTATTGAAAGATGGAGGCAGTTATACAGGATATGGTCTTGGGTACAGGGTAGATGTGAAAAAAAGTACAACTGTAGAATATGGTATTAGTTTAGAAAAAGTTGAAATGTACATATTTAATAATTTTGTTACTGGAGCAGTAACCGAAACAAATAAAGCAATATCTAATGAAGATAATGTACAATCAAATGGAAATAGTACTCAAAATTATCAAAAATATTCTAAAACAATAGATAATGTAAAAATAGAATTAGATATTCCAAATGAATGGAAATATGAAGAAATACCAAAAAATGAAGAAAATGATTTTTATAAATATGCTTTAAAGATATATAAAAATAATGAAAATCAATATGGAGTGTTATATTTTTATAATGACAGATTTGGTGTTTGTGGTACAGGAAGGACAACAAAAAATATAACTTTAAATAATGGAAAAGAAGCAATTGTTGGTTATTATGATGGAAATAAAAATTGGGAGGATATTTCATTTTATAGTATAAATGAAAATATAGCTGTATTGAATTATGGCTTAGTGGATTCTGATGCAGAGGAAGTAATAGAATTTATAAAAACTATAAATATTATTTCACAAAATGAATATTCATTTTGTGGAACAATAGTACAAGTAGAAGAAAATTTATTTTTTGTAGAGCCTGATGAAGGAGAAGAAATAAGAAAATCTGCGGATAAAATAATGGTGCAAAAATTACAAATTGATACTAATGTTAAATTTGAAATAGGGGAAAGAGTTAAAATAACCTATGATGGAGATGTAATGACTTCTAATCCTGCACAAATTAAGGCTATAAAGTATGAAGCTATAAATTGAATATAGCTAATATATTAAGACAGATGGCTAAAACTCATCTGTCTTTTTAAGTTACTCTTTTTCTAATTCTATATTAAATTCTATAAATTCAGTATCATTTTTTACATTAATAGAACCATTATGTAGGTTAATTATTTCTTTAGTAATTGCAAGACCAAGACCAGTTCCACCAGTAGAACTAGAACGTGATTCATCAGCTCTATAGAATTTGTCAAATAGTTTGTCTAATTTATATTTTGGAATTTTATCTCCTTTATTTTTAAAGTTTAAAATAATCTTATTTTTACAATTTACTAAATCAATTATAATTTCAGTATTTTCATAACTATACGCAATTGCATTTTTAATAAGATTTCCAAAAGCTCTTGCAAGTTTATCTCCATCACCTAAAAAATATGTATGTTCTGGTTTATTAATAATAAAATTTAGATGTTTTTCTTGTAGCATAGGGTAAAACTCTTCTGCTAATTGATCTAATAGGAAAGACAAGTCAATATTGTTTTTGGTAATTGGTATATCATGTAAATCATATCTTGTAATATCAAAGAATTGATTAGTAAGTTCTTCCAATCTAAGTGATTTATCTAAAGCAATATTTATATATTTTTCTTGTATAGATTTAGAGATCTTTTTTTCCTGTGAAAGTAAACTCAAATATCCTATAACTGATGTAAGAGGTGTTTTTAAGTCATGAGCCATATACATTATTAAATCATTTTTTTTCTGTGATTCTTCAGATGCCTTATTTTTATTTGCAATTAAATCTATTCTTATTTTATTTAATCTATTTTCCAAAATTAATAATTCATTTGGAAGTTTTATTTCCTGTTCAGGTTCTTTTAAAATTTGATCCATTGATGATAAAATTTTTCCCACATTATTGTAAGAATGCCTAATTACTATAAATGTAGTAATTAACATTATACAGAAAAAAGAAATTACAAATAATATAGATTTATTTCGTACGCACCAAAGATAAAAACTTCTATTGGCATTTGATAAAGCATTTGCTATTGCATCATTATATATCCAGTCAATAGTTATTTTTAGGATAGCCATACAAATTATACTATACAATATTATTTGGAATATACATTTAAAAGCTACACTATTTTTAAATTTTACGAATTCTTTATTATTCAATTTTATAACCAACTCCCCAAACTGTTTTTATAAATTTAGGATTTCTTATATCATCATTTAGTTTTTCTCTTATTCTTCTAATATGTACCATAACGGTATTGTTATTGTCTAGATATTTTTCTTTCCATACATTTTCAAATAATTCTTCTGAACTTACTACTTTACCTCTATTTGTTGCAAGATATGCTAAAATATTAAATTCTAAGTGCGTAAGATCTTTCTTTTCTCCATAAAGTAAACATTCATGTTTGATTTGATTTATTTCTAAACCATTGATATAGATACTATTTTGATTATCTAAATCATTATATTTTGTATACCTTCGAAGCTGTGATTTTACTCTTGCTACTAGCTCTAGCGGATTAAAAGGTTTAGTTATATAATCATCAGCTCCGAAGTGTAAGGCCTTCTATCTTATCTTTGTCTTCAATTTTTGCAGTAAGCATTATAATTGGGAATTTTAAGTTTTTATCTCTAATTAATTTACAAATTTCTAGTCCATTTACACCTTTTACCATTATATCTAAAATTGCTAAATCTAATTTTACAGAATCGATACAATTTAATGCATCTTGTGAATTATAAAATTTATATACATTGTAATTTTCATTTTTTAGGTAAACTTCAACTAAATCTGCAATTTCTTTTTCATCATCTAATACTAAAATATTCATAGCTATAACCCTTTCTAGAAAGATTATAGCATATAAATTGTTATATTTCATTTAACTTATATAAAACTTAAGAAAAAATTAATATTTTTCAACTTTTTTTGGCAACAACAGCGAACCTACCATCTTCTGTATAATAAGAACATGTAGATAAAGTCATAAGCTGATCTCCATAATTTGCAGTTTTACCTGTATCATATATAGATGCCTTTTTGGCATTTTTAACAAAATTATTATAATCATCTTCATTTTGACTATTTACAAAATAATAATATCTAAATACATTTTGCTCTGATTTATAATATACACGTGATTTAAATGCAGATATTATTTCATAAATTGCATCCTCATCAGATGTAGTAAATCTTATATTTGGATGATCTTTATAAAAACTCTCATTTTGATATGATAACAAATCTTCGAACATGGTATTATTGTTCATATTGTGACCATATATTAATAAATTATCACTTGGTTTATCCCATGAGAAGTCTTTGTCTAAAAACACAGAACCATTTGAAGAATATTCTTTTTTATAATTGTGTGTCATGTAATAACTATTATCTTTTCCTTGTAAAACAGGATAATTAATATCTGTATTTTCTATTTCAAGCCATCCAATAATGTCTGGATTTTGTTTTTGCAGTTCTTCTAGTTTTAACATCCTTTCTGTTGTTCCAGAAATATTTAGATCATTATTAGTACCTTCTTCATCACCTATAGATATATTTTCTTCTGCTACTAAATTTTTATCTATAGATATATTATTTAATAATTTACTTTCTTGTTTTTTACTATACACATCATAATAATATTTAATTATATATAAACTTGAAGCAATAATTAATATTATTAAAAATATGTAGATAATATTTTTTATTTTTTTTGATTTATTCATAGCGATAGCCCTTAATAAAAATATATTAAGATAAATTATAATTACAATTTATAATTTATCTTAATATTATTAATTAAACGTCCTTTCTTCTTAAAGTTACAAGTGCAGCAGCAGCTATAGTTGCTATAGAAATAGCTACTAATAAGTTGTTTCTAACACCTGTTTTTGGTGTTTCATCTTTAGCATTTAAAGTAAGCTTTGTATAAATTGTTATATCATCTACTACTTTTTGTTCAAAATCATAAGGTGTGTTATAGAAATTATCTAAATAAAATCCTTCTATAGTGTAATTTTCAAATCCTAAAGCAGCTAAATCAATTTTAGACATAACTTCTTCTTTTGAAAGTACTTCTCCTTCTTGTTTTGAAATTGTTACTGTTTTATCCATTACTTGAATTGTTATAGTAACGTTTTTAAGAAAATCTTCACCTTCAATAGTTATTCCAGCCTTTGAGTTACTTTCAAATATAACATTATTATCTTCATCTACAACAACAACCTTGCCTCCTTCTACTAATGCCTTATATGGTGAATTTGGATCATTTTCAACATCAAATTCTGATAAGTTATCATTTTCTGCTATATAAATAACATTTTCTGTTTGACTTGATGTTATAGTTCCGTTCATTACTAATTTAGGAACTTTAGTAACTTCATCACCTTGACCAATTTCTATACCATTGTTACTTGATTCACCATTAAATCCTAATGTTATATCAATTACTTCTACAATACCACCATTAACAAGAACTCCACCAAATTTACAATCACTTATTGTTACATCGTCTAGTATTACATAACCACCATTATAAGCTTGTACACCATATTTTTCACTTCCTGTTAAAATTAAGTTTGATAAAGTAGCCTTTCCTCCAGGACCTACTGTTATTAAACTTCCATCTGAACCTGTTAGAGCAAAGCCTTCAGCCTTTGAAATAGTATGACCATTTCCTTCAATTTTTATTGTTTTGTCTGTTATTTGAATTGTTTTTGCTGCTTCAATGCTTCCTGTTAATTTAATAGTATCACCATCCTCGGCAGTTTCAATAGCACTTATTAAAGTGTCATAACTATTTGCTGTATGAGAAGATCCATCAGGTTCAGCACTACAATAACTTACATTTAATATTAATGCAATAAGAAATACAACTAAAAATAAAATTATTTTTTGTATGTTTTTCATTTTTTTTCCCTTTCCTTTCTAAAATTTATTTTTTGAGTAAAAACTTTGTAAGATAATTTTATTGTATCCGCGATTTTAAATTTTATACAAATTAATTTCTTTTTCTACATAAATGAATAAAAATAGATAATTACAACTGTTTTGGAATAAAAAAGTAAAAAAAATAATAATAAAATGAAAAAATCATATTTAGAATTTAATATATGTATAACAAAATTCATCTTATTTTTTGCTTGGAAATTTGATAAAAATACTGTAACTGGAAAGTAAAAATGTTTTAAAAAAATTTAAAAGAAAAAATAAGACTTTAACAACATTTTTTATTTGTCATAAGTCTATTTTTTTATAAATTCTATTATTTCTTGGTCTGGAATATTTAATGCTTTTACTAATTTTTTAAATGTTGATATTCGTGTACTTTCTTCATTATGTTCTAATCTTTGTAATTGACGCCAACTAATACCTATTTCTTCAGCAAGTTCTTCCTGAGATAATTTTTTTATTAATCTATACTGTTTTATCATTTTTAACCTCCAAGTATTTATTTTAATAATTATAATATATGATAAATCAAATTTAAATGACATTTTTGTCGTTATGTATTGACATTGAATTTTATAAAGTATATAATTAATATAATTTATGACACAAATGTCATAAAAAATATGTAAATATTTTTATGTATTGTAGGAAATAATATATTGTTAGTAATTTCAAGAGTATCTTTAGCCTTTATAGTAGCTAATTATATTATACAAAGGGTTTAATATAACAACTTGTTTTTATTTTTATAATAATTTTTGAGCAATTTTTCCATGAGTATTATAATGAATAAGATAGTTGTGAGTATACCTAAGTTTAAATTAGTAAGTAACTAAAATATCTTTTGTGGTATTAACAAAACTAGACTATGAGTAAAAATATTTACAAACTTAAGTTGCATTTAAAAAGTTAACTACACATTTCAAATATGATAAATTTCGTGAGAAATTACATATTTATCTCCCCTAGTGTAGTTAACTTTAAGCAACTAAGAAAGTTTTACAAAATTAAGTAAAAAAGTAGTTAATTACTAAATTGTAATTAACTACTATACTTTTATAGGATCAAATAGTGAATATTTAAGTCGATATGTTAATTGTTTAATTTGCTTACTGAATTTTGTAATTTTTCAATAAAGGCAAAAGCCTCTGATACAGACAAATTGTTTATATCTATTTTTTTTATATCATTTATTAAATTTTGTATTTCTTTATTTTCTAAATAAATTGTTGCATCAGATATGGTATCTTTGTCTACTATTTTAAAATTTATATTCAAATTTTTTAATCTTAAATAGTATTTATCAAAACTGGTACAAGGAAACCCACATTTTATAGATTCATCATTTAAATTTGTTATCTTTAAATCAAGTTCTTTTGATAATAATTTTGCATCATCTTCTAATGCTAAATAAAAAATTCCATTTTTAAAAAGATAAATTGTTTCAGAATCTTGCCTTTTTAGATTATTATATGTATTTAATAATTTACTCATATTTAAATAAACCTCCTTTCTTGACAAAAATAGATATTATGAGAAATATATTACATATAATATCATATAATTAAATTGATTTATGTATAGTTCACCGACTCTTAAATAATGCTAGCTAATAAAAATGAAACAATAATATCAAAAAGAAGATTAAGTAGAAATTTTTTTCATATGTAAAAGATTAAACGAAAGAACTTTATCAAAATTCAGTCCTATTTGTTTGATTCTTTCTTCTATTTAATTTGTCATAGAAATCTTTTGGTATTAAATGAGGATTTTGCAATAGGTGGAAATAAAAAAATAAAATTTTCGGTGCAATTAATTACACAAAAAAAGTAAAAACAGCTATTGACAAAATAACCATGATATGGTATAGTTCTACATATTGAATAAAAATTTTGCTTGCCATTTTGCCATAATAAGTTTAATGCTTATGGCAAAATGGTTCTTTTATTGAAAAAAGAAGGGAAGATCTAATATGAAAAAAGTAGAACCAGATTTTAATTTTATAGATATGGAACATAATATCATGGACTTTTGGGAAAAAGAACAATGTTTCAAAAAACTTCAAGAAAAAAACAAAGATGGAAAACCATTTAGATTTTTAGATGGACCAATAACAGCAAACAATCCCATGGGAATTCACCATGCTTGGGGAAGAACTTTAAAAGACATGTTCATAAGATATAAAGCAATGAATGGTTATACAACTCACTATAGAAATGGATTTGATGGACAGGGCTTATGGATAGAAGTTGAAGTAGAAAAAGAGTTAGGATTTAAAAATAAAAAAGATATTGAAAAATATGGCTTAGAAAACTTTACAAAAAAATGTATGGATAGAGTAAAACATTTTTCAGAAGTAATAACAAGCCAATCTAAAAGATTAGGACAATGGATGGATTGGGATAATTCATATTTTACAAATACTGAAGAAAATATTACTTCTATTTGGTATTTCCTAAAAAAATGTAATGAAAAAGGAATGATAAAAAAATCATTTAGACCAATGCCTTGGTGTCCTAGATGCGGAACATCCCTTTCAGAACATGAAATGTCTGGTTCATATAAAACTATGACACATAATGCTGTATTTTTTAAATTACCATTAGTTGAAATGCAAGATACAAAAATTATAGTATGGACTACAACTCCATGGACATTATCATCAAATGTTGCTTTAGCTGTAAATCCAGAAATTGATTATGCAAAAGTAAAAATAAAATCTGATGATAAATATGTCATACTTAGTAAAAATGCAATAAAAATTTTAGGAGATGATAAAGTAGAAGTACTTGAAATTTTCAAAGGAAGCAAGCTAGTTGGAATGCATTATGAAACATGTTTCGAAGAATTTGAAAAACAAAAAGGAATTGACCACAGAATAGTTGCATGGGAGGATGTATCAAATGATGAAGGTACAGGCGTAGTTCATATTGCACCAGGCTGTGGAGCAGAAGACTTTGAACTTGGAAAAAAAGAGAATTTAGATGTTATAATACCAGTTGATGATGGAGGAGTTATTGTAGACGGATTTGGATTTATGACTGGAAAGAACACCAAAGAAGTAGCTGATTATGTTTTTAAAGAATTAGAAAAAAGAAATAAACTATATAAAGTAGAAGCACATGAACATAGCTATCCTGTATGCTGGAGATGTAAAAATGAAGTTATATTTAAAGCAGTTGAAGAATGGTATATAGATAGTGATGTAATAAGAGATAAATTAATTGAAGAATCAAGAAAGGTTAAGTGGACTCCAGCATCTTCTGGAAAACGTATGGAAGATTGGCTAAAAAATATGGGCAATTGGGCTATTTCAAGAAAGAGATTTTATGGTCTTCCTTTACCTATATATGAGTGTGAAGAGTGTGGAGAAGTAACAGTAGTTGGTTCTAAGCAAGAACTTAAAGAACTAGCAGGAGATATAGTAGATACATTACCAGATTTACATAGACCTTGGATTGATGATGTAGAAATAACTTGCCCACATTGTGGTAAAAAAGTAAAAAGAATAAAAGATGTTGGGGACTGCTGGTTAGATGCAGGAATAGCACCATTTTCAACATTAAAATATTTCTCTGATAAAGAATATTGGAAAAAATATTTCCCTGCTGAATGGATAACAGAAATGAATGAACAAATTCGTTTGTGGTTCTATTCTATGTTATTTATGTCAGTTGTATTAGAAGAAAGAGCTCCTTATGAATCAGTTTTAACATATGGAGCAGTTGTAAAAGAAGATGGAGGAAAATTCTCTAAATCTGGTTATATGATAAAATTTGATGAAGCTGCTGAAAAGATAGGAGCAGATGCTGCAAGGTATTTATATGCTGGAGCTCCAACGACAAATGATGTTAGATTTGGATATAATTTAGGAGATGAAGCAAGAAGAAAATTGCTTAATTTCTGGAACATATATGTATTTTTTAATATTTATGCTTCACTTTCTATGCCAAACATCAAAGACTATAAACTAGATTATTCAAAATTAAGCAAAGTTGATAAGTGGTTATTAGTTAGAGTAAATTCATTTGTTAAACAAGCAAATAAATATATGGAAGATTATAATACTCCACCATTAATAAAAGAATTTGAAGTATTAGTTGATGAAATTTCAAACTTTTATATAAGAGTTAATAGAAGAAGATTCTGGAAAGATGAAACAGAAGATGGAATATTAGTATTTTATTTACTATATAATACAATAAAAACTTTAATCCAAATTCTTGCACCGATAATACCTTTTATGACAGAAGAAATATGGCAAAATATGGTTAGAAGCTTTGAACCAGATGAAGAAATATCAGTTCACTTATCAAAATATCCAAAACCAGATGATAATTTAGAAGATGAAGGTTTAATTCAAGAAGTAGAAGAAGCAAGAAAGATAATAAATCTTGGATTAATGCTTAGAAATTCAAAACAAATAAAAGTAAAACAACCATTGTCTAAATTGTATATAGTTTCAGGAAATAAAACAAAAGATATGCTAAATGATTTTGGATCTATTATAAAAGAAGAATTAAATATAAAAGATATTGTTCTATTAGAAAATACTGAAAGTTTAAATGATGAATATTTAACAGTAAACTTTAAAGAAGCTGGTAAACTTTTAAAAGAAAAAGTTCAAGAATTTAAACAAAAAGTTTCAGAGTTAAATGCTAGCCAAATGCAAGATTTAGTTAAAAAATTTAATGATGAGAAAGCTAAGGATATTGAATTAGATGGATTAGGAAAAATTCCAAAGCAAGCTTTCTTAAGAAATAATAAACCTAAAGAAAATATTGCCCTTATAGAAGAAGGAGAATATACAGTTGCTATTGATACAGATTTAAATGAAGACTTAATCATTGAAGGTATGGAAAGAGAACTTGTAAGAATGATTCAAGTTTTAAGAAAAGATGCAGGCTTTAAAGTAGAACAAAGAATTGAATTAGGAATAATATCTAAAGGCAATTTAACTAAAAAGATTTTAGAAAAATTTTTAGATAAAATCAAAGAAGAAGTATTGGCAATCAAGTTTTATAATGAAAAAATTGCTGATGCAGATATTTCTAAAGAAATGGAAATAAATGATGAAAGTATTACTGTATATTTAAAAGGTGTGTAGAGGCTATTGTACGAAATGGTAAAACCAATATTTTCATTGAAAATTAGTAAAAAATAAAAGTAGAGTGTTTGCATATAAACATTCTACTTTATTATTTTTGATATTTTTTTATTAAAAATAATAAAATGCATATAATAGAATAGTATTTTTTATGTAAAAAACTTGCATGAAAAATACTAAAATGTTATAATAATAAATAATGAACGGAGGAAACTGCTATGATAACAAGTTTTAAATTTAATAATTGCTTTGCTTTCAACAATACTGTTAAGATGAATTTGAAAGCAGATATGCGTACAAAAAAGTTTACATCTAATGTAATAAATATAGGAGAAAACAACAAAATACTAAAATCTATTGCAATATATGGTCCAAATAATACGGGAAAGACTAGTTTCATTGATTGCATTAAAGCAATGAAAGATACTTTAGAAAATAACAAAATGTCTATTGACTGTAATATTTTTAATAAAAATAATTTTATTTGTGAAGAGTCTATTTCTTTTATAAATGATAATAAAGAATATCTTTATGAATTTAAATATGACTGCAAGGAAAAAAACTATATATATGAAAAAATGTCTGAATTGAGGTATGATTCTTATAAAAACGAATTAGAAGATATTTTATTTATTAAAGATTCAATAAAAGATTATTATGAATGTAAAAGAGATAAATTATTAGAAAAATCATTAAATATTGTTTCTAGTAATAATATTTTGATTTATACATTGCAAGTGGAAAAATTTAAATTATTACAAGAAATAAAAGAAATATTATTGAATTTAGCCAAAAGTATAGAAATTGTAGATATGAATGATATTCCTAATGAAAAGACAATAGAAATATTAAAACATAAAGGTAATGAATCTAAGAAAGTAGTTGAGTTCATAAAAAATGCAGATTTATATTTAGAAAATTTTTATTATGCAGATTCTATTAGTAAAAACCTAGATATTAAAAAAGTAGCTCCAAAGTTTACTCAAAAACAAAATATGTTAGATCAGATTAAATTGGTTTCTGTATATAAAGGAAAAGCTGTACCAAGCATTATATTTGATTCAATTGGAACAAAAAAATTGGTCGCTTTGGCAAGTTACGTAGTAACTTCTATTGAAGAAGGTAAAACATTAGTAATAGATGAATTAGATAGTAGTTTACATTTTAAAATAACAAGGGCAATTATGAGTATGTTCAATAATGATATAAATAAAAACGCACAGTTAATAGCTACACTACATGATGTAAGTTTATTAGATTGTAAAAAAATGTTTAGAAAAGAACAAATATGGTTTACAGATAAAGATGAAGATGGAACAGAGCTATATTCTTTAAAAGATTTTAGTTATACAGAAAGTGGAGTTAGAGATACATCTGATATTAAAGAAAAGTATGCTAAGGGAGAATTTGGTGCGATACCAGAACCTGATTTAATATCTGCTTTATTGGAGGTGGATACAAATGAGGATTCTTAAAGAGAAGAAAACATGTGTTATTTGTGAAGGATATGAAGAATTGGAGTATTTTGAAACCTTAAAAAATAAAAATGTATTTTCAGAAAAATATAATTTTAAACTTATTAATGCAAAATCAACTAATACAATAGTTTCCAGATATCAAGAGAAATTTCAATCAGATTCTTACTCATTAGTATTAATATTTTGTGATACAGATAAGAAACCTTCAGAAAAATACAAAGAAATTAAGAAAAAAATAAATGAATTTCATGGCGAAAATATTGCTGATGATATTATTATATTTGGAAACCCTTGTACAATGCAAATAATTCTTTCACATTTTGATGAAATAAAATTAACTAGTCAAAGTAAAGCTGTAAATGCAAAATATATTAAAAGATTAACAGGAATAGAAAATTATAAAGCAACAGATGAACAGAGAAAAGAGCTATTTAGTAAAATTAAACGAGATAATTATAATACTATGAAAGAAAATGTAAAAAAATTATCTACGAATGACGAGGATATATCAAGCACGAACATTTTAAAATTTGTTGAAAGATTTGAAAATGATAATGATAGTTGGATAGATGAGATAAACAACAAATTATAATACAATAAAAACATATAATGCAAATAATATATAATGCTTATTTTACTCTTGAAATAGCTTTTCAAAATTTATTGACAATTCACACATTTTTTGTATTATAAACTCAACTTAAATACTTTTGGTATGACAAAATATAATGCAACAGATAAAATAAAAGTAGTTCTATATTATTATGGAGAACTAGTTACAATAGAACTTGAAAAGGTAAAATAGAAAAAATATAAAACTAAATGAAATTACAGACAAAGATATAAAAATGTTAAATTTATGAATATAATGGTAAGAATACTTTTTTGATTTTAGAATAAAATATAGTTAACATTTGTTGACAAATGTATAAAAAGGCTGTATAATTAAAATACAGATCACAAGAAAGAACGGTGTAGCACCACATTTAGGTGTGTTGGATTGGTCAAACAATCCCATCGTTCCCTTTTTATTTATATAATTTAATTCCTGCTCCTATAATTTTTCCTTTATGAGTTCTTATTGATGGTTTTAAAATATCAAAAAATGTGTTATCTTCTTTTTCATATTTTCTATATATAGCTCCTGCACAAAAATCTGCTATTTGTATTCCTGCACTATAATCTGAATCAACAAATATTAAAGTATCACAAAAATTTGGGAATTTTACAAAATATGTACCCATATTTTTAGCTCTTAAATATGCATTTTGTAACTCAATATCTAATCTATTATTGTTATCATTTTTTCTACTATCTGCAAATAGCATAGCTGGTACTATCGTATTTCTTCCTTTTTCGTCTGTTATTTGCATACAACACCTTTCCATTAATAAATGAAGTGCAACAGCATATAAATCATTATGGTTTTGAATAAATTGTTTGTTTTTATAGCAATGTTCTTTATCCATAATAATTCCTACAACAGAATTTTTATAATTATTTACTATTTGCATAATTTCTTTTTTCATATTCATTATTTCTTTGAAATCTATGCCAATATCTTTATATCTTGTATTCCATTTTACTTCATGATATGGGTTCAAACCATATTTTAATTTTATATCTCTCAATTTTTCTTCTATATGCAGTATTTCATTTGCATCAATAATGAATCCAGATAATATAAAATATTTGCTAGTATTTTTAACTAATTCATTAGTTTCTATATTAAATCCACCAGGCTCACCACTTTCATCTATAAATATTATATACATTTATAATTCTCCCTTTACAACATTAATCAAATTATAATATAAAATGTCAGTTTTTACAATAGTGTGAACAACTTTTTTAAAAAGTGGGGTTACTGGATAATAGTTCTTAATCAAAGATGCTTTCAATTTAGTCTGTGCCAATGATTGCCAATTAAAAAATGAGGAAAAATATTAGCTATTTATATTTACTAATATGCCAAGAAAGCATTGAAATTTCACTTAAATTTTTTAAACCATTAAATAGTAGTTACTACTACGATCTATTTTAAAATAAAAAAGCAGTATTTTCAATACTTTACAGGCTTCAATATTTGATTTTTATTAACATAAATAAGTAAAAAAGATAATTTTTTTGAATTTATGTTTACAAAATTAATTTGATAACGTCTTGAAATATTTGAAATCACTAGTTTCTAATTTTTTAGAAGCTGTAAACAGTAACATATAGTAACTTTTTATCCTATTTAATTTTCAAAAGGTATTGACAATTCACATATTTTATGGTACGATGAATATACTAATAAAGAACATTATAGTTCAATTAAATGTGTTTGTCGCCGCCTCTTTGAGCGACTAAAAAATGAGAGAGTGAATAAATGTGTTTGTCGCCGCCTCTTTGAGCGACTAAAAAATGAGAGAGTGAATAAATAAAATGTTAGGGGCTTACTAGAAACAGTAAGTCTTTAACTATTTAAGGAGTAATAGATATGCAAATAGATATAGGAAGATTCTACTTTATAAAAGATTCATTTTTTGATAGTATAAATGATCCAGGGTTAATGCAAAATAAAGAAAATGGTAAAAAAAGGCCATGTTATTATTGTTTTAAAAGTGAAAAATATGAGAACATAAATTGGTTTATTCCTATAAGTACAAAAACAAGTAAATATCAAAAAATTTATGCTCATAAAATAGAAAAACAGATACAATTAGGAAAAAAACCTTCAATTGATACTATTGTTTTTGGAAATGTAGCAGATACATTCAGTGCCTTTTTAATACAAAATATGTTTCCTGTAACTCAAGAATATGTAAAAGAACAATATATAAAAAATAAAGTAGTAGTAAGGCTACCTGATAAATTACAAACCGAAATTATAAGTAAAGCAAATAAAGTTTTAAAATTATATAAATATGGTATGAAAAACATTATTTTTAGTGATGTTGATAAAATATTAAATCAGTTATTATCAAATAATACTTAAATCGATTATATTGATTAATAAACATTTTTAGAGTCGTAAATTTATTTTTAAAATATAAAATTAAAATATGGTATTTTTTCTTGTAATGTGATATATAAAATATATTTAAATAAAAAATGAGAGATTAGTTTGAAATTAATCTTTTATGTCTATTATATGTCTTCTAAGCGAAGAGAGAAAGGAAAGAATTATTATGAATATTATAGATATAATTCAAAAAAAAGAAGAAAAGAAAGAATTAACAAAAGATGAAATTAGCTTTTTTATAAAAGGATATACAGCAGGAAATATACCTGATTATCAAGCTTCAGCATTGATTATGGCAATATTCTTAAATGGAATGACTGATAGAGAAGTTATGGATTTAACTCTTGAGATGGCATATTCTGGAGATGTACTTGATTTATCTTCTCTAGGAACAGTAGTTGATAAGCATAGTACAGGTGGCGTTGGAGATAAGATTACTTTAATTTTAGCACCAATTATTGCATCACTAGGAATACCTGTTGCAAAAATGTCTGGAAGAGGTTTAGGGTTTACAGGAGGAACTGTTGATAAACTTGAATCTATACCTGGATATAAAACTGTTATTTCTATAGATGAATTTATAAATAATGTAAAGAAAATTGGTATAAGCTTGATTGGACAAAGTGGTAATTTAGCACCTGCTGATAAAAAAATTTATGCTTTAAGAGATACTATTTCTTGTGTTCAAAGTATTCCTTTGATTGTTTCTAGTATTATGAGCAAAAAAATTGCAGCTGGTGCGGATAAAATTGTTTTAGATGTAACTTATGGAAGCGGAGCTTTTATGAAAACTTATGAAGATGCTAAAAAATTAGCATCAAAATTAGAAGAGGTAGGTTCTCTCGTAAATAAAAAAACAGTATGTGTTATTACAAGTATGGAGCAACCTTTAGGACATAATGTTGGAAATAATTTAGAAGTAATAGAGGCAGTAGAAGCTTTAAAGGGTAATATGGCAGATGATGTAAAAGAAGTAATATTTGCTTTAGGTGGAGAAATGATTAATCTTGCTAAATCACAAGATGCAGGAACTGATAATAAAGCTATTATTGAAGAAACGATTAAAAGTGGAAAAGCCTTAGATAAATTTAAACAATTAGTTCAAAATCAAGGTGGAGATGTGAGCTTTATTGATGATACAAGTAAATTTGCTAAATCAAAATATATTGTTCCCGTATATGCTGAAAAACAAGGAAAGATAACTACATTAGATGCAGAAAAGATAGGAAAAGCTTCTTGTAAATTGGGTGCTGGAAGAGAAAGAAAAGAAGATAGTATAGATTTATCAGCAGGAATTGTGCTTGATAAAAAGGTAGGAGATTTAGTAAATTCAGGAGATGTCCTTGCATATTTACATACAAATAAGGAAAAAGAAATTGATACATCTAAAGCAGAAGTACTAGATGCATATATAATTAGTTAATTATTAAGAAAAATTAAGGATTTATTAATTAATTTTTAAAACTTTTTTCTAACTTATTTTGTATAATAAAATTAAGTTAGAAAGTGAAGTGTATATGAAAAAAAGAAAAAAATTAAATAAGAAAAGGAAAATTAAATATTTAATAATTGATTTTGTTATTTTAATAATAGTTCTTATTTATGTAACTAAAAATAGACCAATAAAAACTATTATTCAAACAAATGCAAATGTAGACAGTAGATATGGAATAATTAAACAGGACGAAAATCCGAATTATAATGGTTTAGGGCAAGAAAAGGTAAAGAATAAAGATGGCTATTTTACAACTTTTACTACAACTAATAAAAAGACATATATAGAGTATAAACAAAATGGGACTTCTTCTTGGGCTAAAAAAGGATATTGGGGAGGAACGATGGAAGATAATGGCTGTGGAATTACAGCCTTATCTATTATATTAAGTGGATATAATAAAAATTATACCCCAGAAAATTTAAGAGAAATGTATTACCCTGTATTAAATTATGATAATTTTCCAAGCGAATTAACTAGCACATTTAAGATTAAAAATACAGGATTTTTCTATGATAATATACATTTATCTAAAGAAAAACTACAAGAACATTTAAATAGTGATAGACCTGTTTTAATTTGTGTATGGAATAAACCAAATGATAATCGTTGGACTAAAGCTTCACATTATATGGTTTTACTTGCAACAGATGATACTAAGGCATATATTTCCAACCCAAACGGATTAGAAAATGATAGTAAAAGTTCAGGTTGGTATGATTATAATGAGATTATTCCATATATAGCAAAGGCACTTTATATAGACGAATTATAATATTCCTAAATGTTCAATTAATATTTTTATGCCAATTATAATTAAAACAATTCCCCCTAAAATTTGGGCTTTGTTACCATATTTACTACCAAATTTGTTACCTATGTTAACTCCAATAAAAGATATAATAAAAGTAATAAGACCTATTAAACTAGCTGCAATACTTACATTTACATTTAAAAATGCAAATGTAATACCTACTGCTAATGCATCAATACTTGTTGCTATTGATAAAATGAGCATAGATTTAAAATCTAAGCTATCATTATAATTTTCATTTCCATTTGATTTTAGTGTTTCTATTATCATATTACCACCAATTAAAGATAGTAATATAAATGCTATCCAATGATCTATTGCTAGTAAAAAATTTGTAAAAACAGAACCTAAAAAATATCCAATTAGAGGCATTATGGCTTGGAAACCTCCAAAATACAGACCTACAGTAAAGGATTTTTTTAGGTTCAAGTTTTTTATAGAAAATCCTTTACAAATAGAAACGGCAAAGGCATCCATAGAAAGACCTATGCCAATTAATAGAATTTCTGTAAGTTCCATTTTTTGTTCACTCCCATTTTTTTAATTTTATGCTTATAGATGTAAATTTAGTATTTATAGATTTGTTATTTAATATATATAAAATTCTAAATTTTATAAAACTATTTCTTCTTTTACTCAAGAAAGGGTTCAATAATTACTGTAATTGCCTTAAATATAGTGTTAAAAAGGATAAAAACTGACTTTTAGGCATTGAAAAAAGAATATGAATATATTATAATAATGTGCAAAAGATATGAGAATAAAGCAAAAATTTTAATGGAAGGAGTTTTAAGAAAATGAAAAAATTATCAAGTGGTGTAAGTGACTATGAAAAAATAAAAAAAGAAGGATATATCTATGTAGATAAAACAATGTATATAGAAAAGCTAGAAAACACAGCAAATCCAACAAAAATGATTTTACGCCCAAGAAAATTTGGAAAGACATTATTTACAAGCATGCTTGAGTGTTATTACGACAAATTAAAAAAAGATGAGTTTGATATATTATTTAAAGATACATATATAGGAAAAAATC